>NZ_JBYVYK010000056.1:0-37225 GCF_058148405.1 Mycobacterium sp. DHQP2018-32-09
GGCTGTGGCGCCGGGTGCGCTCCCGGCCGGCGCGGCGCGGCGTCGGGTACCGGGCCGGCGGCCAGCGCCCGTCGATCGCCGTGGAGCGCGGCCCGCATCTGAGCGGCCGACGTGAAGCGCCGACCCGGGTCACGGGCGATGGCCCGATCGATCACCGCTGTCAGCGTGGGATGGACGTCGGGCCGTGCGACCGCCGCCGACGGCGGCGGCGACGACATGATGGCGTGTGCCAGCGACGCGGGATTGTCCTGCGGAAAGGCCCTGCGTCCCAGGAGCGCCTCGTAGCCGACCACGCCCACGGCGTACAGGTCGTCGGCCACCGAGGCCGGTGCTCCCGCGATGCGCTCGGGGCTCATGTAGGCCATGGTTCCGATGATCTGCCCGGTCATGGTCAGTGATGCCCCCGCGGACTTCGCGATGCCGAAGTCGCCGACCTTCATGGTCACGCCGTCACCGGCCACCAGCACGTTCGCCGGCTTGATGTCGCGGTGCAGCAACCCGATGCCGTGGGCGGCGCCGAGGGCGGCCAGCACGTCGTCGAGGATCGCGTGCACCCGCTGAGGCGGCTGGGGCCCCTGGGCGATGCGATCGCCGAGCGTGTCCCCGGGCAGCCGCTCCATCACGATGAACGGGACGCCGTCGTCCTCACCGGAGTCGAAGACCCCGACCACGTTGGGATGCAGCAGGGCGGCGACGGAGCGCGCCTCGTCCTCGAACCTGCGGCGCAGGTCGGGCTGCGCGCGCAGTGCGGGGTGGAGCAGCTTGATCGCGACCGGGCGGTCCAGCCGGGTGTCCCACCCGTCGCGGACCTCGGCCATCCCACCGCTGCCCAACGTCCCGCGCAGCTCGTAGCGGCCGGCGAGGATCTCAGGCTCGCTCATCCGGTCACTGTAACGGTGGTCGGATCGGCTCGATCCCAGCCCGTGTCGCAACGGGAAACGGGGCCATGTCGCAACGCGTGATGTACAGAACGGCGATCATCACGAACCATGGGGCCATGACGATCACGAGTGCCGAGCGCACCCAGCTCCGCGAGGCGGTGCGCGAGCTGCTCGCCGACGCGTGCACCGAGGACGACGTGCGGCGGGTGATGCAGACCGACGAGGGCTTCGACCGGCACCTGTGGCGTCGGCTTGCCGACCAGGGGGTGGCCGGCATGCTGGTCGAGGAGGAGTACGGCGGCGTCGGCTTCGGCGCCAGGGAGCTGGAGGCCGTCGCCGAGGAGACCGGCGCCGCGCTGCTGCCGTCGCCGCTGTTGTCCAGTGCGGTACTCACGGTGGCGCTGGTGCGGGCCGTGGGCAGCGACGCGGACAAGCGGCGCCTGCTGCCCGCTCTCGCCGACGGCACCGCGATCGGCACCGTCGCCCTGACGGGACCCGCCGGATCGTGGACCGCGGCGGGCGTGGACGTGCGCGAGGTCGATGGCCGGCTGTCGGGCAGCGCGCACTACGTCACCTTCGGCCAGGTGGCCGACGTCGTGCTGGTGGTGGCGCGCGCCGCCGACGGAGTGGGCGTGTTCGAGGTCGACGTGGACGCGGCCGGTTTCAAACGCAGTGCGGCAACGGTTTTCGACCCCACCGTGCGGTTGTCGACGTTCACGTTCGACGGTGTGCCCGCGCGGCGGCTCGGCACCCGCGGCTGGGACGCCGTCGGGGAGGCGCTCGACCTCGCGGTGATCGCGCTGGCCGGCGAGCAGGTGGGCGGGGCGCGGCGGATGTTCGACGTGACCGTCGAGTACCTCAAGACCCGCGTGCAGTTCGGCAGGCCCATCGGTGGTTTCCAGGCGCTCAAGCACATGGCGGCCGACCTGCTGGTCGAGGTCGAGTCGGCGACGTCGGCGGCGCGTCACGCCGCCGCCGCACACGCCGACGGCGGCGAGGGTGCGGAGGGCGCCGTCGCCCTCGCGGGGTTCGCCTGCGCCGAGACGTACCGAACCGTGACCATGGCGGCCATTCAGCTGCACGGCGGCATCGGCTTCACCTGGGAGCACCCGGCACACCTGTATGCCCGCCGCGCCCGCACCGGCGTGCAACTGTTCGGCTCCCCGCGGCTGTTCCGGGAGCGTTACCTGACCTCGAAGGGGGCGTGAGCATGGCCACGGATCTGCCGACCACGGACGAACTGCGCAGTGAGGTCCGCGACTGGCTGGCCGCGCACTGGACGGGCCTGGAGCCGTCCGGTGATCCGTGGATCAGCTCGCCCGAACGCATCGCCTGGCTGGAACGGGTGCTCGACGCGGGTTACGCGGTCCCCACCTATCCGACCCAGTGGTTCGGCCGCGGTTACCCCGCCGACCTCGCCGCGGTGATCTCCAGCGAGTTCCGCGCCGTCAAAGCCCCTGGCGCCGGCCAGGATCGGTACAGCATTCCCGCGAACACGCTGTTGCACTTCGGGTCCGAGACGATCAAGGGCGACCTGCTGCGCGGGTTCCTGACCGAGCGGTCGCGCACGTGTTTGCTGTACAGCGAGCCGGGTGCGGGCTCGGATCTGGCGGCCGTGCGCACCACCGCCGTCAAGGACGGTGACCGGTGGATCGTCAACGGGCAGAAGGTGTGGACCTCGGGTGCCGCGCACGCCGAGTACGCGCTGCTGATCGCACGTACGGACTGGGACGTCCCCAAGCACGAGGGGTTGAGCTTCTTCTTCATCCCGATGCGCCAGGACGGCATCGAGGTTCGGCCCCTGGTGCAGATCACCGGCGAGTCGCACTTCAACGAGGTGTTCCTCAGCGACGCCGCCGTCCCCGACGAGTACCTCGTCGGCGGGCTCGGCAACGGCTGGAAGGTGCTCCAGACCGCACTGGCCTACGAGCGCTCGATCATGGGTGACAGCGGCCGTTCGTCACGTAACCGCAGCACGGCCGACAGCCTCGTCGACCTCGCGCGCGAACACGCGCGCCTCGACGACCCGGCGGTGCGCCACGACCTGGCCACGGTGCTGTCGCTGCGAGAACTCAACCGGCTCAACAATGCTCGCGCCAAGGCGGCCGCCGACCTGGGCGCGTCGAGTTCCATCATGTCGATCGGAAAGCTGGCGATGTCGCGCATCCTGCATGCGGAGGCCGCGCTGAAGACCGAGTTGATCGGGGCCAGGGCGTTGCTGGCCGGCAGTGACGATCCGGTCGCCGACGACGTGAACTTCTTGTCGTTCAACGCGTTCTTCACCTCGATCGGCGGCGGCACCGACCAGATTCAACGCAACATCATCGCCGAGCGGGTGCTCGGACTGCCGCGTGAACAGGACGTCGACCGCACCATCCCGTTCCGACAGGCCCGCAAGAGCTGATGCACGATTACGACCCGCCCCTGGCCGGGGTGCGGATCCTCGATCTGTCCTCGGGTCCCATGACGGCGGTCGGCCGACTGCTGGCCGACCTGGGCGCCGACGTCGTGGCGGTGACGCTGGCGGGGGTGTCGGACTGCGCCGTCGACACGCTCGCCACGATGATCGATCGGCACGGTGTCGCGACGGAGGCCGTCAACGACGCCGACCGGTGGGCCGAGCTGGTCGCGGGGGCGGACGTGCTGATCGAGTCGACCCGGCCGGGGTCGGCTGCCGAGGCGGCGCTGGACGTCCGCGCGCTGCGCGCGGCGGATCCCGCCCTGGTGATCCTGTCGATCAGCGACTTCGGGCGAGACCACGACTGGCGCGGTTGGCAGGCGACGACACCGGTACTGCATGCGCTCACCGGTGAGCTGTCCCGCTCGGGCATCCCCGGCCGAGTGCCGCTGGTGCCGCCGGGCGATCTGCCCCATCACGCTGCCGCCGCCCAGGCCGCCGTCGTCGTGCTGAGCGTGTTCCTCCACCGATTGCGTACCGGCGTGGGCGATCTCGTCGACTTCTCGGTTCTCGAGGGCGCGATGCAGGCGCTGGATCCGCCCTACGGCACGTTGGGCTCCGCGGCGGCCGGGGCTCCTGCCACCGCGCGGCGGCGGGACTGGGATGCCGAGCGCAAGCGCTACCCGATCCTGCGGTGCCGGGACGGTTACGTCCGCATCTGCATCCTCGCCACCCGGCAGTGGCGCGGCATGTTCGAGTGGATGGGCCGGCCCGAGCAGTTCGCCGACCCGAAGTTCGACCGGATGGTGGAGCGGTTCCGCAGCCCCGACCTGCTCCCGGCGATCGAGCGGTTCACCGCCGACAAGACCCGCGTCGAACTGGAGACCGAAGGGCAGCGGCACGGGGTTCCCACGGCGGCGGTGCTGCCGCTCGACGAGGCGATCGGCTCTGCGCAGTGCACGGCGCGCGGGTTCCTGCGCCGGGTCGAGGTGGCCCCGGGTTTGACGGTCCCCGTGCCGGTGGGCGTCGTCGAGGTCGACGGGCACCGTGCCAGTGCCCTCGACCGGGCACCGGGCACGGCACCGCGCCTGACGGCCGCTCCCCTGCCGACCGGCCGGATGCGCCGTGACGGGAGCTTGCCGCTTCAGGGCATCCGGGTGTTGGACCTCGGAGTCATCGTGGTCGGCGCCGACACCGGCCGGCTGTTCGCCGATCTCGGCGCCGACGTCATCAAGATCGAGAACTCCGAGTATCCCGATGGGATGCGGGCGAGTGCGACCGTGATGACGCAGGCGTTCGCGGCAGGTCACCGCAACAAGCGTTCCATCGGCATCGACCTGCGCTCCGCGGAGGGACGCGCACTGGCCCACCGCCTGGTCCAGCAGGCCGACGTGGTGCTGTCGAACTTCAAACCCGGTGTGTCGCAGGCCCTCGGCATGGACTTCGCAGCGCTGCGAGCGGTCAACCCCGCCGTGGTGGTGGTGGAGAGTTCGGCGTTCGGGCCCACCGGTCCGTGGGCGCGCAGCCTCGGCTACGGCCCGTTGGTGCGGGCGAAGGCGGGGTTCACCGACCGGTGGGTGTACCCCGACGAGCCGGGGTCGTTCTGCGACACGGTGACCGTCTACCCCGACCACGTGTCCGCACGTGTCGGAGCGATGGCCGCGCTGGCGCTACTGCTGCGCCGGGAACGCACCGGCGCGGGCGGCGCGGCGGCGGTTGCGCAGTCGGAGGTGATGCTCAGTCATCTGGCGCCCGAGATCGCGGCGCTGGAGTCACCCACCGGTCCGGCCGCGGTCGTGCGCGACGCGCCGTGGGCGGTGTTTCCCGCGTCCGGTGAGGATGCCTGGGTGGCGATCACCGTACGGGACGACGCCGACTGGCAGGCCCTGTGCGCGGTGCTTCGGCAACCGGACCTCGCCGCCGAGCTGCCCACGGTCGTCGACCGTGATCGGGAGCGGGAACGCGTCGACGCGGTGGTGCGGCAATGGGTTTCGGCGCGCACCCGCGACGATGCGGCGGCGACGCTGCAGGCCGCGGGGGTGCCCGCGGGGCCGATGTTGCATCCCGACGAGATCCCGTCGTGGGGGGTCTTCGTGGCGCGCCGCGCCTTCCGCGACGAACTGCACCCCCATGCGGCGACACCGTTCACACTGGAGAACGTGGTGTTCCACGCCGAGCGCGTACCGGATCCGCCGCTGCGTCAGGCGCCGCTGCGGGGGGAGCACACCGAGGAGGTCGCCACCGAGCTGCTGGGTCTGGACGCCGACGAGGTGGCCGAGCTGGTGCGGCGCGGGGTGCTGGAGGCGGTGACACCGCCACCCTGACGGCCCGCTCTACGATGCCGGTGATGGACATCGACTTCACCCGGCTGAGGTACTTCGTGGCGGTGGCCGACGAACTGCACTTCTCGCGCGCCGCGGACAGGTTGATGATCACTCCCCCGCCGTTGAGCAAGCAGATCAAGCTGCTGGAGAAGGAGTTGGGCGGGGCGCTGTTCGAGCGCGGCCACCACGACGTTCGGCTCACCAAGCTGGGCAGCAGGCTGCTCGGCCCGGCGCGCGACATCCTGCGCCAGGTCGAGGACTTCAAGGCCATCGCCGCGCGCACGACCTCCGAGGCCGATGCCCTTCGGATGGGCGCCACCGCGTATGCCCCGTCGGATCTGCTGGCACGGTTGGAGCGCACGGTGTCGCGACTGCCGATGCCGGTGGTGTACACGGTGCCGGGGTCCGCGGCGGAGGTCACGGCGAAACTCGTCGCGGGCACGCTCGACGTGGGACTCATCCACCTGCCGGCGTCGGACAAGCGGTTGCGCCACCGGGTGATCGCGCGCTATCCCGGCGCCATCGCGGTGCGCTACGACGACCCGCTGGCGCGGCGAGAATCCGTGCGCATCGAGGAGTTGCGCGGGCGTGAGGTGGCGATCGACTTCGCCCGCCCCAACCCGGTGGTGCTCGCGCGCCTGACGCGGCAGCTCAACGCGCGCGGGGTGACGCAGATCGTGCGGACCACCACCCGGCGCGGGGGCGAGCTGGAAATGGCGACCCAGGTCTTCAACCGGCATCTGGTGGCGGTGGTGACCTATGCGCCGGAGTCGTTCATCGGACGCATGTTCTCGCCGCCGGAGTTCACGCTGATTCCGATCGACGAGAGCACGTGGCCGCTGATCGAGATCGCGTTGGCGTGGGTGCCCGAGCGCGCCGAGCGCTCGGACCGCTCGACGGACGTTCGGCGACTGGTGGAGGACATCGCAGCCGAGCTGGACGCGTGAACACCGCGTCTCGGCGTCGTCGGCCCCCCCGCACCGGCGGCGTGCGGCCCCCGGGGCAAGTGAGCTGGACGTGAGGACTCAGCGGAGCGCAACGAGCCGTATGGGAAGCCGCTCGTGGCGATGGATGACGTTGTTGACGGCCCAGGTCGGCTCGGCGGCGATCTCGATGCGCTCGACGCGATCGAGGAGGGCTCGCAGCATTGCGGTGGTTTCGAGCCGAGCCAGTCCCTGACCGGCGCAGGCGTGCGCGCCGTTGCCGAATCCGACGTGACGTCCGGCATCGTTGCGGATGTCGAAGACGTGGGGCGCGTCCCATTCGCGTTCGTCTCGGTTGGCCGAGGCGTACAGGACCAGCACCCGGGCTCCCGCCGGAATCCGTGTTCCACTGACGTCGTTGTCACGCAGCGCCTTTCGGGTGAAGGCCCGCAGCGGCGACTCGAAGCGCACCACCTCGTTGACCGCGTTGGGCAGCAACCGGGGTTGCTCCCTGAGCAGCTGCCACTGGTCTGGATGGGTGGCGAACAGGTACAGGGCGCTGGAGATGGCGCTGATCGTCGTGTCGAGCGACGGGGCGATGTAGTCGACGAGCAGCGGTGGCACCTCGTCGACGGTCAGACTGCCCTCGTCGACGGCGGTGAGCAGTTCGTCGGCGAGGCTGCCGGGCAGGACGTTGCGGTCACGCACCACCCGGCGGGCGAAGCGCAGCATTCGAACGGTGCGCGGCACCGCCTTCAGCGCCAGCCGGTTGGCGGGACCCAGGACGTCGAAGGTGGCTGCCGCCCAGTCCAGTAGGTGGGCGCGCTGGTCCCGCGGCCACCCCACCAGATCGGGGACGACCGCCAGTGGGAGCGCCGTCGCGAGGTCGGCGACCGCGTCCACCGCACCGCGGCGCACGGCATCGTCGGCGATGGACCGCGCTCGGGCATCGACCTCGTCTTCCAACGTCCGCAGCGCGCGCGGCATCAGGCGGTGCGCGACGAGCTTGCGGCGGCGGTCGTGGTCGGCGCCGTCACTGTTGAGCGTGGTTCCGCGCGACAGTCGATTGGTCAGCGGATTGGCCGCAACCCCGTGGCCGGACAGGTACCCGCCATCGTCGCGCAAGGTGGCCTTGCACTCGGCGTAGCGCGGGAAGGCGTACAGGCGGTGGCGGGCCAGCCACACCACCGGACCCGCGTCGCGTAGCGCACGGTAGTGCGGATAGGGGTCGAGGATCGCCGAGCGGGTGTAGACGTCGGGCCGGTATACCGGCACGTTCGCGGGATGACCAAGCACGCGTCGGTTCCTATCCGTGGTGGTCGACACCGGTGCGCGAGGGCGCGGGTTCCGGTGGGCAGGTGGCGGGTGGGCAGGTGGCGGGTGGGCAGGTGGCGGGTGAGCAGGTGGCGGGTGAAAAGGTGGGAAGCGCCCGACAGACCGCGGCGACGTCGCGCCCTGCGGCCATGACCGTGCGGTCGGGCCGCACCACGACCGCGGTGACGCGGTGCCGGTGCAGCCAGCGAGCGAGGTCGGAACCTTCCGGGGCGAGCACCGTGCGCGCTCCGCGGTCGGTGACGGTCTGCCGTTGGGACGGGCTCAGCGCCGCCGTGCTGAGCACGCCGAACCCGCTGCCCAGCTCGTCGTCGAGGCGGCGTCCGTCACCGAGTATCGCGTTGGGGCAGAGACTTCCGGTGACACGGCGCGTCGTCAGGGTGCGCTGGACCAGCGCCGACGACCGCAGCGACGGCGTCCGAGAGTCGGTGACCTTGCCCCGCAGGCCGGGGACGAGATGCACCCTGGGCAACACGAGCGACCTCACGGCCGTGCCGAGCCGACCACCCGAGGTCATGGCTCGACCGACGTTGAGCGCGAGGGAGATCATGTGGCGCGCGTGGGGCCGTCGTTCGTCTTCGTAGCTGTCGAGCACGCGGGGTGGCAGCTGCCCATGGCGAACGCCGGCGATCTTCCACGCCAGGTTCATCGCGTCGCGCAGTCCCGCGCCCATCCCCTGGCCGATGAACGGCGGCGTCAGGTGGGCGGCGTCGCCGAGGAGGAAGACGTCGTCGCGGCGCCAGCGATCGGCGATCTGGGCTCGAAAGGTGTACTCGGCGGTGCGGATCAGCCGCAGGTCGGCATCGTCGACGTCTGCCGTCCACGAGGCGATCAGCGGTCGCAGGGCAGCCAACGTCGTGTAGTCGTCGGCCGACTCGTGCTCGAGGAGTTGGAACTCCCAGCGGTACCTCGAGGGGCCGATCCGCATGTACGTTCCGGCACGGTGGGAGTCGCACAGCTGATGCACCCCGTCCCACTGCCGCAGATCGGCCTCGGTGGCGACGTCGATCACCAACCAGCGCTGGTCGAACCTCATGCTCTGCATCGCTGCACCGATCGCGGTGCGCACCATGCTGTTCGCGCCGTCGCACCCGAGCACGAAGTCGGTGGTGATCTCCGTGTGCCGGCCGGTCGAGCGGTCGCGCACCACGAGACGAGATGGTCGCGAACCCGCCCGCGGCACCACGTGGAGCACCTCGACGTCCCCGCGAAGACGGGCGTGTGGGTAGCGGGTCAGGTTGGCGCGCAACACCTCTTCCAGCTGCGGTTGGTCGAACATGCTCGCCGCCGGGAACCCGTTGCACGTCGCCGCGGTGTCGCGGTCGAACTGTGCCAGCACCGTCATGTCACGGTCCACCAGGCGCAGGCCGAGGGCCGGCCAGGAGATGTCGGCGAAGTGTCGTGCGACCCCGAGACGATCCAGGATTCGGTACACCTCGTCGTCGAGGTGCACCGCCCGCGGCTGCGGATACACCTGCGGCCACCGATCCAGCACCAGGCAGTCGACGCCGTACTGGGCCAGCAGTGTCGCCGCGGTCACCCCGGTGGGGCCCCCACCGACGATCGCGACCGTGACGTGCTCGCTCACGAGTGGCGCACCGCCAGTCGCTGGGCGCCCAGGTCAAGCGCGCCGTCGTCGGTGGCGATCGAGGCCTCGACGACGTCGCCGTGCTGCAGGTACTTGGGATTCTTGGCCTGCCGCGCGAAGAACGCTTTCCACTTGACCGCCGGCGGCAAGAGGTTGCCGATCATCTCGATCGGCTTGGGCGGGGCGGTCAACGCCGTCCCGGCCGGCGTCCCGGTGAGGATGAGATCCCCCGCCGCCAGGTCTTGGAACCGCGTCAGCGACTGCAGCGCCTGCAGCGGACGGTAAAGCATGTCGCCGTCGACGAGCGCGTTCTGCCGCTCGTCACCGTCGACGCTCAGCCGCAACCGCAGGTCGCCGAATCGAGCGAGTTCGGCCGCATCGACGAGCAGTAGCGCCGGTCCCACCGGCGTGAACGTCGGATAGGACTTGGCCTCGTAGAACTGCGTTTGCGGCAACTGGACGTCGCGGGCGGAGACGTCGTTGGTGATGGTGAGTCCCGCCACGTAGTCCGCGAGGTTGGCGTCGGTGATCGTGGTGCCCACCGGGACGGGGCGGCCGATGACGAGCCCGATCTCGATCTCGTAGTCCAGCAGTGTCACGTGCCGCGGGCGCACGATGTCGTCGAAGGGACCGCTGATCGAGGCCGACGACTTCCGAAAGAACGTGAGCGGCACGGTCTTCGGATCCATCCCGGAGTCCCTGACGTGCGATTCGAAGTTCGTCATTTGCGCGATGACCCGGCAGGGCGCGGTGACCGGTGACAGCAGGCTCAGCTCCTCGATGGCAACGGTGCCGCCGCCGGAGGCGGCGGCGGCGACGGCCGCTCGGTCGGCCAGGAGTTCGGCGGTGGTGGTCGCGGACGTGGCGATCGGTGCGGCGCCGGTGGGCGTCTGCACCCACCAGCCTTCCGCGGTACGGAGGACGGAGGTGGTCACGAGGTCGCTACTTTCAACAGGCCGATGAGGCGATGGAGGTCGAATTCGTTGTCGCTGCGCAAGGCAGAGAGCATCGCGGCCGCTTGGTGCCGCGCCGCACGGGGGCTGGCGTCCAGGAAGTCCTTGGTGGCTGCCGGCCCCCACTGGGCCAAGCCCGAGGCGGTGAACGGGGCCCACCCGGGCTCCAGGGTGTCGTCGAACAGGTCACCGTCGGCGAAGTGCTCCACCAGGAAGCCGTCCGGATCCCGCCAGTAGTCGAACAGTTGGCTGCCCTGGATGTGACGACCGATGCCCCAGGACCGGAAATAGCCTCGCTCGGCGAGGTATTCACCCCCGGCGGCCAGCGCGTCGAGATCACTGACCTCGTATGCCGAGTGCACGTAACGGTTCGCCGGTCCGAGCGCGAGCGCCAGGGTGTGGTGGTCGGCGGGGATGCTTCCGCGGTCGCACCGGATGAAGCTCATCGTGGGACCGCGGTCACGCTGGCCGGGAAAGAACAGGAAGTCGCTGACGATCATTCCGAAGGTGTCCAGGTACCAGTTCAACGTCGTGAGATAGGTGGTGGACTGCATGACGACGTGACCCAGCCGTTGCACGCGGGCGGGTACCCGTGGCGGCCGTACGGTCGCGTTGATGCGGGCGTCGACGGAGCCCGTGTTGGACACCTGCGGCGGCTGCGCGGGTTGCGCGGGCAACTCGTGCTGGCCGGCGACCACCTTCACCGGCGTCCCGCTGGGGTCGACGAGTTGGATCCCCACGCCGCCAATCGATTCCGGCAGGCGGTGCACCGGAGCGCCGGTCTGGTCGGCCAGGCGCAGCACGTCGACCTCGTCGACGGCGCGCAAGGCCAGACCGCCGAAGCGGGTGCGTTGACCGCGCCGCAGGATCACGCAGGGCGACCCGGCCGTCGTGCCGCGCAGGTGGAGTTCCCGCGGATCGCGCAGAGCGATCCCGAATCCGAACGCGCGAGCGAAGGCCTCCGCGCGCACCAGGTCCGGCTTGTCGAACTCCAGCCACGCGATGTCGGCGACCCGGATCGTCGGATTCCGCGACCGGCCGGGATGCTCGCCGCGCACCGCGCCCCGTTCACTGTGCAGGTTCTCGTGCACGTCGTGATGCGGCGTCTCGATTCGTGCCACGTTGCACCTCCCGTCATTCAACTGAGGAAATCGTCACATACGCCTGAACACTCAGTCAATGGTTCTGACGAAATCCTCGTGATTGACTCGGCTGCTAACATCGCGCCATGGATCTGCCCGAGCGCAGTGACGCGTCGCCGGACGCGCCGGTCAGCCGCTTGGAGCGGCGCAAGATGCGCACCCGCCGCGCCCTGGTGCGCGCGGCGCAGGGCTTCATCGCCCAAGGCAAGACGAGCGTGCCGATCTTGGAGATCACCCAGGCCGCCGACGTGGGGATGGGGTCCTTCTACAACCACTTCGCCACCAAGGAGCAGTTGTTCGAGGCGGCCCTGACCGACGCGCTCGACGATCTCGGCGTCCTGCTCGACGGCCTCACCGACGCCATCGCCGACCCCGCCGAGGCGTTCGCCGCCAACTACCGATTGAGCGGGCGACTGTTCCGCCATCGGCCCCAGGAGGCGGCGCTACTCCTGGCCCAGGGCGGCTCGCTGATCATCTCGGATCGCGGGTTGTCGCCGAGGGCGCTGCGCGACATCACCGCCGCGATCGACCAGGGCCGGTTCACCATCGCCGATCCCGAACTCGGCCTGGCCATCGCGGGCGGCGTGTTCGTCGGCCTGGCCACGCTGCTGCGCGAGCGCCCCGAACGCGACACCGACGCGACCGTGGACACGGTGACCGAGCGCCTGCTGCGGATGCTCGGCATGACACCCAAACAGGCGACCACGTTGTGCCAGAAGCCACTCCCCGACATCTCGGCGCTGCGCGATTCGACCGCCGAGTGGCCGCTGCCGGTACCCGAACGCGGCCGGTGATCTTGCGGTCGCAGATGTTGCGGGGTGTCTGCTAGTCGGCCTGGCGGAAGTACGGTTCGACGGTTCCGCTGAGCTTGACCACCATGGGGTTCCCCCGGCGATCCTTGGCGGTGGGCACCTCCACGCGCACCCACCCCTCGGCCACGTCGTACTCGTGGACGTTGGTCTTCTCGACACCGTTGAAGCGGATGCCCACGTCGCGCAGGAGCACCTCTTCGTCGTAGAACGCGCTGCGCGGATCGATCGAGAGGTGGTTCGGTGGAACGTCGGTGTTCTGATCCTCAGACATGATGGCCTTCGTCGCTAGCTTCCTCGGGTTCGTGCGCCCGATTCTCCAGGAACGGCCGCGTCGTCGTCGCGGCGGGTGGCGCGCTGCGCCCCCGGCTGCCGGCGTGCCCGCTCAGTCGCGTCGGGTCTCGTACCGCAGCAGGACCGCCCCACCGGGGAACGTGCGGTTCTCCAGCAGTCGCAGCGACACCCAGGAGGGCAGGATCGGGAAGAAGGGGGTGCCGCCACCCACGGCGGTGGGCGCGATCACGATCCGGTACTCGTCCACCAGGCCGGCCGCCACGATCGGCGCGGCCAGCGTGGCGCCTGCCACCTCCAGGTTGCCGTCGGTCTCGGCCTTCAGCTTCGTCACGACCTCGACCGGGTCACCACGCTCCAGGCGGGAGTTCCAGTCGACGGACTGCAAGGTGCGCGAGAACACGACCTTGGGCATGTCACGCCAGATCCGGGCGAAGTCGACGATCAGCGGGGAGGCATCCGGGGCCTCGTCGGCAGTCGGCCAGTACGCGGCCATCAGGTCGTAGAGTCGTCGTCCGTAGCAGGACAGCGCGGTCTGCCGCTCGAAGTCGTTCCAGGACTGGTGCAGTTCTTCGCTCGGCGTGGACCAGTCGATGCTGCCGTGTGCGTCGGCGACGTATCCGTCGACCGACACGTTGAAGCCGTAGATGAGTTTGCCCATGACGATGAGACTGCACCGGGGGGCACTTCTCATCGCGGGAATGCGCCGGCGCGTTCCCGCGGTCGGCCTTCGGGCGTGGTTCGGCCGAGGCGCACGAAGGAACTCGGGAACGGGCCGGTTCAGGTTGCTCCCGGGCGGCCTCGAAGCAGATCCCTCCCACCGGGCGCTTCATCGGGGAGCCCGGTGGCGGTTTCGACGCAGTCGTCGCTCGTCGCCGGCGTTCCGCCGTTGCGCGTGCGGATCCAGCTTGCGGTGACGGCGACGGCGAGCAGGACGATGACGACGGCAAGGGAGACCGTGGTGGGAATCTTGTAGATCTCCAGCAGCATCATCTTGATGCCGACCCAGACCAGGACCAGAGCCAGGCCGAGCTTGAGGTAGACGAAGCGGTGCATCAGGTCGGCGAGCAGGAAGTACATGGCCCGCAGGCCGAGGATGGCGAAGGCGTTCGACGTGAACACCAGGAACGGCTGCTGGGTGACGGCGAAGATCGCGGGGATGGAGTCCACGGCGAAGACGATGTCGGTGACCTCGACCAGGACGAGAACCGCCAGCAGTGGTGTGGCCATCCAGCGGCCGGCGTGGCGGATCAGGAACCTCTGGCCGTGGTAGACGTCGGTGACGGGGACGAGGCGGCGAAACAGGCGCAGCACCAGGCTGCGTTCCGGGTCGATGGTTTCGTTGCGGTGCAGCGCCATGCGGATTCCAGTGGCAACCAAGAACGCACCGAACACATACAGGATCCAGGCGAAACTGGCGATCAACACCGAGCCGGCGGCGATGAACGCAGCCCGGAAGATCAAGGCCCCGAGCACGCCGTAGAACAGCACCCGGTGCTGATACTCCCGAGGTACGGCGAAATAGCTGAAGATGATCGCGAAGACGAAGACGTTGTCGACTGCGAGCGACTTTTCGATGACGTAGCCGGCGTAGTACTGAGCCGCGAACTCCGCCCCCCACTGCCACCACACGACGGCTCCGAACGCGATGCCCAGGGCGACCCAGACGGTCGACCATGCGGCGGCTTCTCGTAGCCCTACGACATGGGCCTCGCGGTGGGCGAACAAGTCCACGGCGAGCATGACCACGATGACACCCAGGACTCCCACCCACGCCCACAGCGGAACGATCATCGACGTCTCCTCCGATTCGAACGAATGAACCGGAGGTCTCCCCAACACCGCTCACTGGGCATCGCGAGCGGTGACACTCGGACCGGGCAACCACCGGGGTGTGCCGTCATGACGATCCGGGCGAGGCGGGTACTCCCCTCCACGCCTCAAGAATGACGAAGCGCATTTCGTCTGTCAAGGATGCGGGTGGACGACCGCCGCCGCCGCGACCGGCTCGGCGTCGCGCCGAAGCGGTGAGCATCGATGATTCGCATCGCACCCAAACGTGTTGCGCCACAGCACTACTACCCGCTGCCCATGGGCACCGGCGTCATCGGCGGGAAGACCACCGTCACATGACCGACCTCCGCTGCGCCCGCGGGTCGGTCCTGCGATGGCGACTCGCTCGAGCCGAAGGCATTCCTTGACAGACGAACTTTGGTTCGTCATTCTGATGTCGAGGGGAGTACCTCAACCAGCCTGATGTTCGTCAACACGTTCCGGCCATCCGGACCCGGCGCAGGCAGCCCGCGTCACGAGTAGCATCGTCGGGCCGAGGAAGACCTCGTGTGAGCACCTCACATCGCGTGAGCCGGTGTGGGCCTTGCCAGACGGGATCCCTCGTGAGCACTACCTCCTCCACGCCTCGACCCACCGGCCATTCTCCTGCTGCCGCCACCGCATTCGGCATCACCGCCGCCGACCACCTCGTCCCGGTGACTGCCGACATGGTGACGGTGCTGCAGTCGATGCGGGCGGACCCGAGCATTTCCATCCTGGCCGGCACCCAGCCGGGTCCCCGGCTGCATGGCAGGGACATCGGACGATTGCGATCCCTGCTGGATCAGGCGGGTCGACGCCTGGCGGTCGAGGGCTGCACCGACGCCGCGGCACTGCTCGATGCCTTGGCGAGCATGATCACCCAAGCAGCCGGTCAGCCCGCAGACCAGGCAATCGCGTTGTTCGCCAACCACACTCACGGCTGCTGGACCACTCTTCCGGTCCCCGTGATCGACCGCTGCGTCGTCGATCCCACCTTCGCCACCCGCGACCTGGTGCGCGCGCTGCACCACACCCCACGCCACACCGTGCTGCTGCTGTCCACCGACCAGGCCCGCCTCCTCCAAGGGCACGGCACCACGCTGATCCCCTCCCCCAGCAGCGCGTTTCCCATTCACCGACGCGTCACCGGCACGAACCGCGACCGCATCGTCGAACGGACCGGTGACTTCTTGCTCCGGGTCGACCGCGCACTGGGCGCGGCGCTGAAACTGAACCCCACTCCAGTCGTGCTCGCCGCGGCCGAACCGACCGCGTCGACCTTTCGGAACTCGTCGCGCAACACGGCCCGGTTGGCAGGCATCGTGAAGGGCAACCACCTCACCACCCCTGCCGAAGACCTGGTGGGACTCATTCGCCCGGTGCTTCGCGCGTACCTGACGTCGCGCAGCGAGGATGCTCTCGCACACGTCGAGCGTCGCGCCCGCACGGGACGAGTCCTGCGCGACATCGGCAGTGCCTGGCTGGGGGCCCGGTGGGAACGCCCGGAAATGCTCGCCGTCGAGGAGCACTACTACTACCCCGCCCGCCTCGACGACGCCGGCGACACCCTCACCCCCGCCGACGACGTCGATCACCCCGACGTCATCGACGACGCCGTCGACGAACTCATCGAGATCGTCCTCAGCAGGGGCGGGTGGGTCGCTCTGGTGGGCCCGGGCCGATTACCCGACGACACTCACCTGGCGCTGACCCTGCGCAGTCGGTGAGCGCTCATCGCACGCCGGGGCGGGATGTCGGCAGCAGGTCGCGCCTCGAAGAACGGAAACCCGCCCTGACACTGGTCAGAGCGGGTTTCCTGCGGTCGGGCTGACAGGATTTGAACCTGCGACCACTTGACCCCCAGTCAAGTGCGCTACCAAGCTGCGCCACAGCCCGTGGTGCCGCCGGGATCGCCGGCAGCGAGATGAAACCTTACATCACCGGTGCCCCGGTCCTCGAATCACCTGCTCGTCGCGCGCCGAGACGACGGAAGGTGCCGGATTCCGACCCGGAAACGTCATCTTCCGTCGTCTCGGCGCCCGCCCAAAGTGGGTATGGCAACGGCGTGGCCCACGACGACACTCCCCTGTGGCTCTTCGCCGACCAACTCGGCCCCGCCACCCACGGCGGCGAGCACGCCCACCGCGAGGTGCTGCTCGTCGAGGCCGAAAGCGCCCTCCGCAAGCGGCGCTACCACCGCCAGAAGGTGCACCTGGTGCTGTCGGCGTTGCGGCACGCCAAGGAGGACCTCGGCGATCGCGCCACCCTGATCCAGACCGACACCTACGTCGGCGCGCTGAGGCAGTTCAAGCGCAAGGTGCTGGTCTTCGAACCCACCTCCCACGCCGCCGAGGCGTTCGTGCACCGGCTCAAGGAGCGGGGTCTGGTCGAGGACGTGCTGCCCACACCGACGTTCGCGTTGCCCCGCAAGGACTTCCAGGAGTGGGCCGGCGAGCGCACGAAGTTCCGCATGGAGGACTTCTACCGCGACCAGCGACGACGCTTCGACGTGCTGATGGAGGGCAAGGATCCCGTCGGCAAGCGGTGGAACTTCGACGAGGACAACCGCGAGTCCCCGCCCAAGAAGCAGGCCACCCTCGAGGCACCCAAGCCCTACCGTCCCCGCGAAGACGACGTCGACGAACGGGTGCGTCACGACCTCGACGCCATGGACCTCGACACCGTCGGAGCCGACGGGCCCCGCCTGTTCGCCGTCACCCCCGCCGAGGCCAAGCGGGCCCTGGACCGCTTCATCGCCCACCGCCTCGACACGTTCGGCCGCTACGAGGACGCCATCATGACCGACGACTGGGCGATGTCGCACTCCCTGCTGTCGGTGCCCCTCAACCTCGGCGTACTGCACCCCCTGGACGCCGTGCACGCCGCCGAACGCGCCTACCGGGAGGACGGCGCCCCGTTGTCGGCCGTCGAGGGCTTCATCCGCCAGATCCTCGGCTGGCGCGAATACATGTGGCACCTCTACTGGCACTTCGGCCCGGACTACACCGAGCGCAACGAACTGGCCGCACGCACCCGCCTGCCGGACTGGTGGGCCGACTTGGACGCCGACGCCGTCACCGCACTGTGTCTGCGGACCGCGCTCGAAGGCGTCCGCGACCGCGGCTGGGCCCATCACATCCAGCGCCTCATGGTCCTGGGCAACCACGCCCTGCAGCGCGGCTACCGCCCCGACGACCTCACCGACTGGTTCGCCACCGCCTTCGTCGACGGCTTCCGCTGGGTCATGCCCACCAACGTGGTCGGGATGAGCCAGCACGCCGACGGCGGCCTGCTCGCCACCAAGCCCTACGCCTCGGGCGGCGCCTACGTCAACAAGATGAGCAACCACTGCGGCGACTGCGCGTACGACCCCAAGAAGCGCCTGGGCGACGACGCGTGCCCGTTCACGGCGGGCTACTGGGCCTTCGTGCACCGCCACCGGGATCGCCTGGCACGCAACAACCGCACGCAGCGTTCGGTGGCGTCGATGAACCGGCTGTCCGACCTGGACGCCGTCCTGGAGCAGGAGGCGCACCGCACCGAGTTCTAGGCAGGGTGTTCCAAGCGGGGTGTTCTAGGCGGGGTGTTCTGGCGGGGTGTTCTGGCGGGGCCTAGACCGTCACCAACCGGTACAGACCGATCAGCCCGACGACCACGATCACCGCGCGCAGCACGTTGGGTGACAGCTTGCGCCCGTAGTGCGCGCCGAGGACGCCGCCGATCAGCGAGCCCGCCGCGATGAGCCCCGCAGCCAGCCAACTGATCCGGTCGAACGCCACCAGGATGTACGCCGACGCCGCCACCACGTTCACCAGCAACGCCAGCAGGTTCTTCGCGGCGTTCATGCGCTGCATGTCCTCGGGCAGCAGCGCCCCCATCACCGCGACCAGCAGGATGCCCTGCGCCGCCGTGAAGTAGCCGCCGTAGATGCCGACGACGAACGTGCCGAACACCAAGGTCGCCATGCGGCCCCGGGACACGTGGTCGGCGGCGCGGCCCGCCGCCTCGGAACGGCGGCGCGCCCACGCCTGAATCCGCGGGCCGATCACCACCAGGATCAGCGCCAGGATCAGCAGCACCGGCACGACGGCGATGAACACCTTCTCCGGCAGGTGCAGGAGCAACCACGCGCCGCCGACGGCGCCCAGCAGCGAGCCGGGGATCTGCCACCGCAGCCGCGACCACTGACCCGAGAGTTCGCGGCGATAGCCCCACGTGCCGGAGATGCCGCCGGCCACCAGGCCCACGGCATTGGACATCGTCGCCGTCACGGGCGGATAGCCGAGCGCGACGAGCGTGGGAAACGTGATGAGCGTGCCGGATCCGACGACCGCGTTGATGGCTCCGGCCCCGACGCCCGCCAGGGCGATGAGGATCATGTCGACGACGGGCACTGATCACACGTTAGCCGGTCGCCGACGCCGGCCCGTCAGCGCGTCCGGTCCGCCACGTCCTCGGAGGCGGCGGGCTTCAGCTCGTCGGGCACGTGTCTCGGCGCGCGCGTCGCCCGCCATGCCGCGAGCACCAGCGCGGCCCACGCCACCGCGATCGTCACGTAGATCGCCGTCGACCACGGTCCCTCGACGCCGAAGTACTTCAACAGCTTCTGCGCGTTCGTGAGCACGATGACGCCACCGACCCCGGTACCCAGCAGCGCGGGGCTGACACGGCTCACCAACCAGGCGGCGAACGGTGCGGCGACCACGCCGCCGACCGCCAGCGCCAGCACGATCGGCAGGTTGTCCAGGAACTCGTCGCGCAACCCCACCAGGAAGCCCAGCGATGCGGACACCGCGACCAGGAACTCCGAGGCGCTCACCGAGCCGATCACGGTGCGCGGCGCGGTCTTGCCCTGCGACAACAGCGTGCTGGTGGTCACCGGACCCCAGCCCCCGCCGCCGGAGGCGTCGATGAAACCGCCGAACAGACCCAGCGGCACCAGGAACTTGGCGCCGTGCCGGGTGCCGTTGCCCCCGCCGAACGTCAGCGGCGTGCGCAGCGAGAAGCGCAACGCCACGTAGACGCCGATGCCCAGCAGGATCGCCGCCATGAGCGGGGTGGCGTTCTCGGTGGACAGCGACGACAGCACCGTGGCGCCCAGGAAGGCGCCGACGGCACCGGGCAGACCCAGCTTCGCCACCAGCCGCCAGTCGATGTTCTTGAACCGCCAGTGCGACAGCCCCGACGCCAGCGTGGTGCCCACCTCGGCGAGGTGGACGGCGGCGCTGGCCTGCGCGGCGGCCACGCCGCTGAGCACCAGCAGCGTCGACGCGGTGACGCCGAACGCCATGCCGAGCGCGCCGTCGACGAGTTGGGCGCCTACCCCGACCAGGGCGAAGATGATGAGCGAACGCATGGGTTCGGTGACTTCCGACGAAGCGGCAGCCGTCGGCTGCCGAAGTGGTCAAGGACGCGTAGGGCTAACGCGTACGACACCATTCGTCGAAGGCCATCAGGCGCCGGGAGGGCCAGAACGGCTCCAGCGCGAACGCCGAGGACGGTGCGGTGCGATAGGCGAGTTCCGCCACCGGCCGCTCCCTTCGACTCGACGTTCCGACCAGCATACTCAGCGCCGCGCGGACCGCTTCTCCCGGACCCGCACGTTGATCCGCACCGGGCTGCCCTCGAAGCCGAACGCCTCCCGCAGCTTGCGCTCCAGGAACCGCCGGTACCCCGCCTCGAGGAATCCCGTCGTGAACAGCACGAACGTCGGCGGCCGCGCCGTGGCCTGCGTGGCGAACAGGATCCTGGGCTGCTTGCCGCCGCGCACCGGCGGCGGCGTGGCGGCCACGACCTCCTTGAGGAACGTGTTGAGCCGACCCGTGGAGATGCGGGTGTCCCACGACTCCAGCGCCCGCTCCAGCACCGGACCGAGCTTCTGCACGGCGCGACCCGTCTTGGCCGAGATGTTCACCCGCGGCGCCCACGGCAGCTGGGCCAGGTCCAGGTCGATCTCGCGGTCCAACAGGTAGCGGCGATCCTCGTCGACCAGGTCCCATTTGTTGAAGGCGAGTACGACGGCACGCCCGGCTTCGATCACCATCGACAGGATGCGCTGATCCTGCTCGGTGAGCGGCTGCGAGGCGTCGACCAACACGATCACCACCTCGGCGGCGTCGATGGCACCGCGGGTGCGCACCGAGGCGTAGAACTCGTGGCCGCTGGCCTGGCCGACCTTGCGCCGCAGGCCCGCGGTGTCGACGAAGCGCCACGGCTTGCCGTCCATCTCGATCAGCGAGTCGACGGGGTCGACGGTGGTACCCGCCATGTCGTGCACCACCGACCGTTCGTCGCCGGCCAGCCGGTTCAGCAGCGAACTCTTGCCGACGTTGGGCTTGCCGACCAGCGCCACCCGGCGCGGTCCCCCGCCGCCGCCACCGGCGACCTCGGAGACCTCGGGCAGCGCGCCCAGCACCTCGTCGAGCAGGTCGGCGACGCCGCGGCCGTGCATCGCGCTCACCGAGTGCGGCTGCCCGAGCCCCAGCGACCACAGCGCGGCCGCCTCGGCCTCGACGCGTTCACTGTCCACCTTGTTGGCCGCCAGGAACACCGGCTTGCCGGACCGCTGCAGGCGCTTGGCGGCGGCCTCGTCGGCGGTGGTGGCGCCCACCACGGCGTCGACGACGAAGATGATGGCGTCGGCGGTGCGCATGGCGACGGTGGCCTGCTCGGCGACCAGCTGCTGCAGCCCCTTGGCGTCGGGTTCCCAACCGCCGGTGTCCTGCACGACGAACCGCCTGCCCAGCCAGTTCGCGTCGTAGGACACCCGGTCACGGGTGACACCGGGGACGTCCTGCACCACGGCCTCGCGCCTGCCGAGGATGCGGTTGACCAGCGTGGACTTGCCGACGTTGGGACGGCCGACGACGGCCACCACCGGCGGCGGCGCGTAGTCCTCCTCCAGGTCGTCGGCGAACTCCTCGCCGACGACCTCCCAGTCCCCCTCGTCGACCCAGGTGCCGTCGGATTCGCTCACTGCCGTACTCCTGCTCGTTGCTCGACGAGGGTGCGCAGGTGGTCCACCACCTGCTCCTCGGTCATGTCACTGGAGTCGACCACGATGGCGTCGTCGGCGGCCCGCAGCGGCGACACCGCGCGCGTCGAATCCAGGTGGTCGCGGCGGCGCACGTCGGCCAGCACCGCGTCGTAGTCGGCGGGCAGGCCGCCTGCGCGGTTCTGTTCGGTGCGCCGGCGGGCCCGCTCCTCGGCCGACGCGGTGAGGTACACCTTCACCTGCGCGTCGGGCAACACCACGGTGCCGATGTCGCGGCCCTCGACGACGACGCTGCCGGGACCGTCGGCCAGCTCGCGCTGCCGGGCGACCAGCTGCGCGCGCACCGCGGGTACCGCCGACACCGCGGACACGGCCTTCGTGACCCGGTCGCCGCGGATCTCGGCCGAGACGTCCTCGCCCGAGAGGTAGGAGCGGTCGACGTCGGGGTCGAAGCCCACGGCCAGGTCGACGTCGCCGACGACCGCGGCCACGGCGTGCGCGTCGGCCGGGTCGACGCCGGAGCGCAGCACCGCCAGCGTCACGATGCGGTACATCGCGCCGGTATCGAGGTAGCGGGCACCCAGCGTGCGGGCCAAACCCCTTGCCACCGAAGACTTTCCGGTGCCTGCGGGCCCGTCGATCGCGACGGTCACCTCGATCACAGCCCCACCGCCTTGTACAGTTCGCCGATCTCCTTGCTGGTCAACGGCCGCAGGCTGCCCGGGCGCTGCTCACCGAGGACCACCGAGCCGATCTCGGTGCGCACCAGCTCCTGCACGGGGAAGCCGACATCGGCCAGCAGTCGGCGCACGATGTGCTTGCGCCCCTCGTGCAGCGTCACCTTCACCATCGACTTGCCGGGCACCGCGCCGACCACGGCGAAGTCGTCGATGTGCACCGGGCCGTCGTCCAACTCGATTCCGCCGCGCAACTTCTTGCCCAGCCCGCGCGGCACCGCACCGAGGACCGTCGCCACGTACGTCTTGGGCACCTCGAACGACGGGTGCATCAACCGGTGCGCCAGCTCGCCGTCGTTGGTCAGGATCATCAGGCCCTCGGTGTCGGCGTCGAGGCGGCCCACGTGGAACAGTTTGGCGTTGCCGCGCACCCGGTGCTCCACGATGTCGCCGATGCACGGCCGGCCGCGGTCGTCGGACATCGTGGACTGCATGCCGCGCGGTTTGTTCAGCGCGTAGTGCACCAGGTCGTCGTCCACCATGACGCGTGCGCCGTCGACGCGGATCACCGCCGTGTCGGGGTTCACCCGGGTGCCCAGTTCGGTGACGATGCGGCCGTCGACCTCGACCCGGCCGTCGATGATCATGCGCTCGGCGACGCGTCGCGAGGCCACCCCTGCCTGGGACAGCACCTTCTGCAGCCGTACGCCCTCGGTCTCGGCGTCATCGTCGTCGTAAGCCATGTCAGTCCTTGTCCACGTCGAAGGCCACCGGCGCGTCACCAGACGTCGGGCGGCCCCCCAGCTTGGCGAAACGCGGTTCGTCGCCCAGGGTTTCGGTGAGGTCGTCGATCACGTCGACGTCCGGCAGCAGCGGTGCGATGTCGGGGAGATCGGCCAGTGACGTCAAGCCCAGCCGCTCCAGGAAGAGTTCCGTGGTGGCGAACGTGACGGCGCCGGAGTCGGCGTCGACGCCGGCCTCGGTGATCAGTCCTCGTGCCACCAGGGTGCGAATCACGGCGTCGACATTGACGCCGCGCACCGCGCTGACGCGCGCCCGGGTGACCGGCTGACGGTACGCGATCACCGCCAAGGTCTCCAACGCCGCGCGCGTCAGCTTGGTCCGCGCCCCGTCGAGCAGCAGCCGCTCGACGTAAGGGGCGTACTTGGCGCGCGTGTACATCCGCCAGCCCCCGCCGGCCTCCCGCAGGTCGATGCCGCTGTCGCGGTCGGCGTACTCCCGGGCGAGCCGTTCCAGCCGCCCTGCGATGCGCTCGCCCGACTCATCCAGCACCGATGCCAGCACGTCGACCGACGCGGGGGTGTCGACCACGAGCAGCAACGCCTCCAGGGTCGCGTCGAGTTCGGCGTCGGTCATCCCAGCGGCGGCGTCGGCCGTCGCATCGAGATCGGCGGCGGCGTCGGCCGTCGCATCGAGATCGTCGTCGGCGTCGGCCGTCGCATCGACGCCGGCGGCGACGTGATCGGTGTGGTCGGGGTGATCGGTGTGGTCGGTCATGCGTCTTCTTCCACCGCCGCTGCCAGATGCTCGTTGGTGGGCCGGTTGCCGGTCCACGAAATCTGCAGCACTCCAAGCGGTTCGGGTTGTTCGAATGTTACCGCCTGGGCGCGGTAGAGCTCGAGTAGCGCGAGGAAGCGGCCCACGATCTCCAGTCCGCCCGCGCAGTCGGCGACCAGGTCGGTGAACGTGGCCCACTGCCCCACCCCGCGGCGCTCCAGCAACGCCATGAGGCGTTTGGCCTGTTCGGGCACCGACACCGCCTGCACGTGCAGGTGGTCGGTCCCGACGGTGGGCACCGGTCGCGGGGTGAACGCGGCCGCGGCGATGGTGGCGAAGCTCTGGGCGTCCACGCCCAGCATCACCTCGGGCAGCAGGCCGGCGAACCGGTCCTCCAGGGCCACCGCCCGCGGATAGCTGCGCATGGCCGCCGCCTCGAGTTCGGCGAACATCTCCGCGACGTGCTTGAACGCGCGGTACTGCAGCAACCGCGCGAACAGCAGGTCGCGCACCTCCAGCAGCGCGAGGTCCTCCTCGTCGTGCACGTCGCCGGCGGGCAGCAACCGCGCTGCCTTCAGGTCGAGCAGCGTGGCGGCGACCACCAGGAACGCCGTGGTCTCGTCGAGTTCGAGCTGTGGACCGATCTCCTTGGTGTAGGCGATGAAGTCGTCGGTGACCTGGTGCAGCGCCACCTCGGTGACGTCGAGGCGATGCGCGAAGATCAACTGCAGCAGCAGGTCGAAGGGCCCCTCGAAGTTGGCCAGCCGGACCTTGAACCCCGACCGCGGGTCGATGGCCGACTCGGTCTGGGTGCTCACGCGCCGAACCGGTGGATGACCTCACGCGCCAAAGCCCGATATGCCTGTGCGCCAGCCGATTTGGGCGCCCACGTGGTGATGGGTTCACCGGCGACGCTGGTCTCGGGGAAACGCACGGTCCGCGTGATGACGGTGTCGAACACCAGATCGCCGAAGCGCTCCACCACCCGCGCCATGACCTCCCGCGCGTTGACCGTGCGCGGGTCGTATCGGGTCACCAGGATGCCGCTGATGGACAGTCGCGGGTTCAGCCGGTCGTGCACCTTGTCGACGGTGTCGGTCAGCAACGCCAGCCCGCGCAGCGAGAAGTACTCGCACTCGGTGGGGATCACGACGCCGTCCGCACACGCCAGGCCGTTGACGGTGAGCAGGCCCAGCGACGGCTGGCAGTCGATGAGCACGTAGTCGTAGCGGTCGAGCACCGGGTGCAGCGCCCTGGCCAGCGACTGCTCCCGGCCCACCTCGTTGACCAGCTGGATCTCGGCGGCCGACAGGTCGATGTTGCTGGGCACCAGGTCCAGGTTCTTCACCCGGGTCTTGACGATCACCTCGTCCACCGACACCCGCGGCTCCACCAGCAGGTTGTAGACGGTGTGGTCGAGTTCGTAGTGCGGCACGCCGAGACCCGCCGAGAGCGCGCCCTGTGGATCCAGGTCGACCAGCAGCACGCGCCGGCCGTATTCGGCCAGGCTGGCCCCCAGGTTGATGGTCGACGTGGTCTTGCCGACGCCGCCCTTCTGGTTGCACATGGCGATGACGATCGCCGGGCCGTGGGTGGCGCGCGGTGCCGGCTCGGGGATCGCGCGGGCCGGTCGACCCGTCAGGCCCACCCCGTCGGTGGGCGCGTCGGAGGGATGCGCGGTCGAGTCGGCCACGTGGGAGCCGGGCAGGGGCGAGTCAGACACGGGCGGCCCGTCGGAGCGTCATGACGCGACCATGGCCTCTCAGGCGTTCCTCGGGCGTGGCGGACATCCGGTTGAGTCTAACGGCGCGGTGGCCCGCAGAACGGCAGACCCGCTGGCCAGCCTGCCGCGCCCGGGGGCTAGTGGGCGCGGGGGTGCGCACCGGCCCACACCTCGCGCAGCGCGCTCACGGTCACCAGCGTGTAGATCTGGGTGGTGGTCACCGATGCGTGACCCAGCAGCTCCTGCACGACGCGCACGTCGGCGCCGCCTTCCAGCAGGTGGGTGGCAAAGGAGTGGCGCAGCGTGTGCGGGGACACCGTGGCCGAGATCCCGGCGCGCTCGGCGGCGTCCTGCAGCACCTGCCAGGCACTCTGCCGCGACAGGCGGCCACCGCGGGCGTTGAGGAACACCGCGGGCGTGCCCTTGCCGCGGCGGGCCAGGTCGGGCCTGCCCCGCACCAGGTAGGCGTCGAGCGCCTGCACCGCAGGCCGGCCGACGGGCACCAGGCGCTGCTTGCCGCCCTTGCCGCGCAGCAGCACCGACCGGGCCTGGGCGTCGACGTCGTCGACGTCCAGGCCGACCGCCTCGGAGATCCGGGCGCCCGTCGAGTACAGCACCTCGAGCAGGGCCCGATTGCGCAGCGTCAGCGGTCCGTCGGCGGCATCGTCACCGCCCGCGCCGTCGAGCAGCGCGGCCACGTCGTCGACCGACAGGCTCTTGGGCAGCCGCCTGCTGGGGGTCGGTGGCTTCACCTCGCGCGCCACGTCGACGTCGGTGAGCCCTTCGGCGGCGGCGAAGCGGTGCAGCCCCCGCACGGCGATGACGGCCCGCGCCGCGGACACCGCGGACAGCGCGGCCACCCCGGCGTCGGCATCACCCCGACGCAGGGCGACCAGGAAGTCGCTGACGTCGCCCTCGGTGACGGCGCGCAGGTCGGTGACCCCGCGTCCGGTGAGGTGCTCGACGTAGCGCCGGAGGTCGCGCCGGTAGGAACTGAGCGTGTTCGCGGCGACGCCCCGCTCGATGGTCAGGTGGTCCAGGTATCCCTGCACCTGGTCGTCCAGGCGCACCCGCACCCCCGACTCCTGGGTCACGACCGTCGGGCCCGGAATGCCGTCGGGCGGTCGTTCCAGGGGGCGTCGACGGGGCGCAGCGTCGTGTGGTCGGCGGCGGCCGCCGCGAGGATGCCCGCCACCGCCAGGGAGTTCACCACGTCACCGGCCAGCACCATGCGCACCGCCTCGTCGAGCGGGACGCGGTGGACCTCGAGGTCGGCCTCCTCGTCGTGTGCGTGGGGCCGGGCGGCATCGGACAGTCCGGTGGCGAGGAAGATCCGCACGCCCTCGTCGCTGAAACCGGGTGCGGAGACGACGTCGACCAGGACCTGCCAGGTCTGCGCGGCCAGACCCGCCTCCTCCTGCAGTTCGCGGGCCGCCGTCAGGTGCGGCGCCTCGTCACCCATGTCCAGCAGTCCCGCGGGCAGCTCCCACAGGCGCCGCCCCACCGGGTGGCGGTACTGGTAGACCATCACGACGTTGCGGTCGTCGTCGAGCGCGACGATGCCGACGGCGCCGTAGTGCTCCACCACCTCGCGGCGTGCGGTCCCCCCGCCGGGCATCCGCACCTCGTCGGCGCGCAGCGCGAAGATCTTGCCGACGTAGAGCGTCTCGCTGTCGACCGTCGCGAAGTCGTGCGCCTCAGCCACGGTGGGCGGACTCGAGCTGGTCCGCGGTCTCACGGGATCGGGCGTCTTCTCGGTGCCGTTCGTCGGACAACTCCATCGGAAGCCGTTCGGCCGCCTTGTAGTCCAGCGCGGCACCGACGAACGCGGCGAACAGCGGGTGCGGCCGGGTGGGGCGGCTCTTGAGTTCCGGGTGCGCCTGGGTGCCGACGAGGAACGGGTGCACGTCGGCGTCGTACTCGACGAACTCGACCAGGTGCCCGTCGGGCGAGGTGCCCGAGAACCGCAGCCCGCTCTCGGCGATCCGGTCGCGGTAGGCGTTGTTCACCTCGTAGCGATGGCGGTGCCGCTCGGACACCTCGGTGGCCCCGTAGGCCCGCGCCACCAGCGAATCCGGTTGCAGCACCGCCGGATACGCACCCAGACGCATGGTGCCGCCCAGGTCGGCCTCCCCGGCGACGATGTGCTCCTGGTCGGCCATCGTGGCGATCACGGGATCCGGGGTGTCGGGGTCGAACTCGGCGGAGCTGGCCTCGGTGAGCCCCACCGACCGCGCGGCCTCGATCACGATGCACTGCAGGCCCAGGCACAGCCCAAGCACGGGGACGCCGTGCTTGCGGGCGTAGCCGATGGCGCCGAGCTTGCCCTCGATGCCCCGGATGCCGAACCCGCCGGGGATCAGGACGCCGTGCACGTCGGACAGGGCCGCGACCGCCCCCGCGTCGGTCTCGCAGTCGTCGGAGGCCACCCAGCGGATCTCGACCTTGGCGTGGTGGGCAAACCCGCCCGCCCGCAACGCCTCGGCCACCGACAGGTAGGCGTCGGACAGGTCGATGTACTTGCCCACCAACGCGATTCGCACGGTCTCGTGCGGCTCGTGGACTCGCCGCAGCAGGTCGTTCCACTGCGTCCAGTCGACGTCGCGGAACGGCAGGTTCAACCGCCGCACCACGTAGGCGTCGAGTTCCTCGCGGTGCAGCACCTTCGGGATGTCATAGATCGACGGCGCGTCGGGCGTGGAGATCACGCCGTCGACGTCCACATCGCACATCAGCGCGATCTTGTTCTTCAGCGGTTCGGGCACGTCGCGGTCGCAGCGCAGGATCAGGGCATCGGGTGAGATGCCGATGCTGCGCAGGGCCGCCACGGAGTGCTGGGTGGGCTTGGTCTTCAGCTCACCCGACGGCGCCAGGTAGGGCACCAGCGAGACGTGCAGGAAGAAGCAGTTGTCGCGGCCGACCTCGTGACGCACCTGCCGGGCCGCCTCGAGGAACGGCAGCGACTCGATGTCGCCGACGGTGCCGCCGATCTCGGTGATCACCACGTCGGGGCGCTTGCCGTCGGCGTCCGGGCGACCCATCTCCAGGATGCGGCGCTTGATCTCGTCGGTGATGTGCGGGATCACCTGCACGGTGTCGCCGAGGTACTCGCCCCGGCGTTCCTTGGCGATCACCGACGAATACACCTGCCCGGTGGTGACATTCGCCGATCCGGACAGGTTGCGATCCAGGAAGCGCTCGTAGTGGCCGACGTCGAGGTCGGTCTCGGCCCCGTCCTCGGTGACGAACACCTCGCCGTGCTGGAACGGGTTCATGGTCCCGGGGTCGACGTTGAGGTAGGGGTCGAGCTTCTGCATCGTGACCGACAGGCCACGCGCGATGAGGAGTTGTCCGAGGCTGCTGGCGGTCAGCCCCTTGCCCAGTGACGACGCCACACCCCCGCTGACGAAGAGATGCTTGGTAGCGGTCTGCGGGTGCTTGCGTAGTGATGGCAAAGACGACCTCCGTGGCACAGGGGCAGGTCTTGTTTTGCCGGGCTGGAGCCCGGGTCGGGGCCT
Organism: Mycobacterium sp. DHQP2018-32-09; assembly: GCF_058148405.1. Taxonomy (NCBI): domain Bacteria; kingdom Bacillati; phylum Actinomycetota; class Actinomycetes; order Mycobacteriales; family Mycobacteriaceae; genus Mycobacterium; species Mycobacterium sp. DHQP2018-32-09. Next base: position 28,887 of record NZ_JBYVYK010000056.1, read on the forward strand.
GCCGACCCACGGAATCTCACCTTAACACCGACGCGGGCGCGCCGTCGCTGACGCGCCGAGACGAGCTACTGCGGAATGGTGACGGCCGTCGCACCCTGACCCGTGCCGTACTGCCCGGGCCTGCCGCCACCCGCGAGGTCGGCCAGCCCCAGCACCGCGGTGATGCGGCCCGCCTGGCCTTCGACGTCGTCGACCGTGCTCACCGCACCGGACAGGCTGGGATCGGACCTGATCACCGCCACCGAGGCGGTGCCGGAACCCGATCCGTCGCGGCCGGCCACCACGGTGCCCATGCCGTGCGCGGCCAGGCCGGAGGCCAGCCGGGCGACGGTGGCGCCCTGGTTGCCCGCGTCCTCGGGCAGCGCCCCGCCGGTGACGATCAGCGCGGTGTCGGCGATGCCGAGACGTTGATCACCGTAGGTGAGGAACCCGGTGTCGCGCAGCGTGGCCAGCACGGTGTCGCGCTGGGCGTCGTCGACGGCGGGCGCGGCGGGATCGCGATCGCGCAGCAGGGTCAGGCCCAGCAGGTCACCGGCCTGTGACCCCTGGTCCACCGACTTGGTGCTGAGCTGGCGGCCCGCGGGCACGATGGGCGAGTTCACCACCGACAGCAGCTTCTCGGCCGAGTTGGCGTCGACGAACTGCTGGGTGAGCGCGATGGTGCCGGTCAGCGTGCCGCCGGCGGCGGCGACGTAGCGTGACACGGCGTCGACGTCGTCGTTGGCGGCGTCGGGAGTCCGGAAGACCACCACCGAACGCCCCTTCAACGCCTCGCGCAAGATGCGCGGTGCCATCTGCGCATCGAATTCACCTGCGGCGCTCAGCTTCTCGTTGAGGCCGTTGCGCTCGTCGGTGAGGTCGTCGATCTGGTTCTGCAACTCGTGCTTGTCGTCGCGCAACCCCGACAGCAAGGTGCTGGACAGCAGCCCGGAGCCCAGCATCACGCCGATGGCGAGTGCCAGGAACACCGCTGCGAGGGAGATCGCATGCGTGCGAAGGGAGATCACCGAACGGCTCCTAGGTCACCAGGCTCTGAACCCAGAGCGAGAACTGATTCCAGTACTCCGAGACCCACTGCAGCACCGTCGCGTCCGCGCGCGACACCCACAGCGCGGCGATCACGGCCACCAGTACCGCCAGCACCAGCAGCGCGATGGCGCCACCGGAGATGCGGCTGCGGTACAGCGTCGCGACGGCCTTGGCGTCGACCAGCTTCTCGCCCACCTTGAGCCGCGTCAGGAACGTCGACGGATTGCTGTGCTGGCGGGTGCGGTCGAAGAACTCCTCGATGCTGGCGGTGTGCCCGGCCGTCACGATCAGCGACGCGCCGTGGTGATCGCACAGCAGCAGCGCGAGGTCGGCGGCCGATCCGGCGGCCGGGAACGTCATGGCCCCCACGCCCAGGTCCTGGATGCGTTCGAGGCCCTTGGCGTGGCCGTCGGCGTCGGCGGGCAGCACCACCTGAGCGCCCGAGCGCAGCACCTCGACGCTCATCGCGTCCGGGTCGCCGACGATGAGCGCGGGCCGGTAACCGGCCTTGCGCAGCACGTCGGCGCCGGCACCGACGCCGACGAGCACCGGCTGGTACTCCTTGATGAACGGCTTGAGCGCCTTGAGGTCGTCCGCGGCGTACGCCCCCTCCGCCACCACGACGACGTGCCTGCGGTGCAGGTCGACGTCGATGTCCGGGATGCCCATGCCGTCGATCAGCAGCGGGCTCTCGCTGCGGATGAACTCGATCGTGTTGCCCGCGAACGCCTCGAGGTGCGCGACCAGCCCCGACTTGGCCTCCAGCATGAGGTCGTGGATCTCGAGGTCGGTGCGCTCGTGGCCCAGCCCGATGCGCCGGTCGCCGGTGTACACGCCGCCGTCGTGCAGGCGGATCTTCGCGCCGTCCTTGACCTTCTTGAAGATGTCGGGCCCGGTCTCGTCGATGAGCACGATGCCGTTGGCCACCAGGACCTCGGGGCCGAGGTTGGGATACCGGCCGGAGATCGACGGCGAGGCGTTGACCACCGCGGCCACCTGGGCGTCGACGAAGGCGTCGGCGGTGATGCGGTCGAGGTCCAGGGCGTCGATGACGACGATGTCACCGGGACCGATGCGGCGCAGCAGCCGATCCATGTCGCGGTCGACGCGGGCGGTACCTGACACACCGGGTCGCGGACCGGCGTTACGGGAAAGCAGCGCTGACATCTTCATGTCGGCGATTCTGTCCACTAACCCTCAAGTTGAGGTGGAGGCGCGCCGTAACATCCGCCTCAGTAGTTCCCAAACGTCACATCCGTACCACGGCGACATACCCGGGTGACGCACCCGCCTACGCGTGCTGGGCCACCTCTGCCCGTGCGGCCTCGAGCAGTTCGCGGGCGTGCGCCCGGCCGCTGTCGGACTCCCCCAACCCGGCCAACATGCGGGCCAGTTCGGCCACCCGCTCCTCGTCGTCGAGCCGGCGCACCTCGCTCGACTTCCCCCGGCCGCCGGCGCTGTCGACAATCAGGTGCGCGTCGGCGTACGCGGCCACCTGCGGCAGGTGCGTCACCACGATCACCTGATGGGTACGCGCCAACCGCGCCAACCGCTTGCCGATCTGCACCGCCGCACGGCCACCGACGCCGGCATCGACCTCGTCGAAGACCATCGTCGTGCCCTCTGCGGACGCCGCCAGCACGACCTCCAGCGCCAGCATCACCCGCGACAGCTCGCCACCGGAGGCGCTCTTGGCCAACGGCAGCGGATCGGATCCCGAATGCGGCCGGAACCCGAACTCCACGTCGTCGACGCCGTCGCGGCCGGCGTGCACCACCGACCCGTCCGGCAACCGCACCGGCGCGCCGTCGTCGGCCCGCGCCGGCATGGGCGACACCGCGATGTCGAACCCCGCGCCCGCCATCGCCAGACCGGCCAGTTCGGCCGTCACGGCCTTCGCCAGCGACTTCGCCGCCTTGGTCCTGGCCTTGCTGACGACCGTCGCCGCCTGCACCACGGCCGCCTCCAACTCCTCGACGCGCGCGGCCAGCGCGTTCAGCGTGTCCTCGGAGACGTCCAGTGCGGCCAGCCGGGACTCGGCGTCCGCGGCCCACGCCAGCACGCCGTCGACGTCGGCGGCGTACTTCCGGGTGAGGCCGCGCAACTCGGCCTGGCGCGCCAGCTTGGTCTCCAACGCGCTGGCATCACTGGGCAATTCGGTCATGAAGTCGCTGAGTTCGGTCGACACGTCGCCCACCACCGCCAGCGCCTCGGTCAGGCGTGTGGCCAGCGCCTGCAGCGCGGCGTCGTCGGTGCCCGCCAGCGCCGCCTTCGCCTGCCCGATGGCGTCGACGGCCGACACCGCATCGGGCGTCGGATCGTCGAGATCACCCGACAGTGCCGCCCGCGCCGACACCGCGGCATCGCGCAGCGCGTCGAGTTCGGACAGTCGCCGGATGTCGGCGACCAAGGACTCGTCCTCACCGGGCTCGGGTGCCACGTTCGCGATCTCGTCGATGCCGAACCGCAGCCGATCGGACTCCAGCGCCAGCTCCCTGGCCCGCCGACGCCGATCGGCCAGGTCCCGGCGCGCCGTCAGCCACTGCTCGCGATGATCGCGGTAACGCGCCAGCGCTGCCTCCACGTCGACGTAGCGGTCCAGCGCCGCCAGCTGCTGGTCGGCCCGCATCAAGCGCAGCTGATCGTTCTGCCCGTGCAGGGCCAGCAGCTCCGCGGTGAACGTGCCCAGCGACTTCGCCGGCACGCTGCGGCCACCGAGATAGGCCCGCGACGGACCCTCGCGGCTCACCGACCTCGCGGCGATGACGCTGCCGTCGTCGTCGCGCTCGGCGCCCGAGGACTCCAGCAGCTCGTCGACGCGGGCCTCGGTGGCGGCCCCCACGTCGTCGGTGGTGAACCGCCCCTCCACGACGGCCCGGTCGGCACCCGTGCGCACCCGCGTCGCGTCGGCCCGCGCGCCACCCAGCAGATGCAGCCCCGTGACGACCATGGTCTTGCCCATGCCGGTCTCACCGGTGAGCACCGTCAGCCCGCGGTCGAACTCGGCGGTCGCCGCATTGATGGCGCCGAGCGCCTGGATCCTGATCTCCGACAGCACTAGGGACCGCGCCATCCCGTCACGGGCAGCCGGAACTTGCGCACCAGCCGGTCGGTGAACGGCGCGCTGTCCAACCGGATCCACTTCAGCGGGGTGCCGCAGCGGGTCACCTCCAACCGGCCGCCGGCGGGCACGGTCATCTCGCGGCGCCCGTCGCAGAACACCGTGGCCGCGTGCTCACCCGCCTCCACCTCGATGGCGATGGCGGCGTCCGGGCTGGTCACCATGGGGCGCGCGAACAGCGCGTGCGCATTGTTGGGCACCACCAGGATCGACTCGATGTCCGGCCACAGGATGGGCCCACCCGCCGAGAACGCGTACGCCGTCGAACCGGTGGGCGTCGACACCAGCACCCCGTCGCACCCGAACGTCGAGACCGGCCGACCGTCGACCTCGAGCACCACGTTGAGCACGCCCAGCCGCGACCCCTTCTCCAGGCTGGCCTCGTTCAGCGCCCAGCCGCGCTGCACGACGCGACCGTCCACGCGCACCACGATGTCGAGCGTCATCCGCTCCTCGACGCGGTAGTCGCGATGGACCAGGGCGTCGAGGACGGTGTCGATGGCCTCCGCCTCGGCCTCCGCCAGGAAGCCGATGTGACCCAGGTTCACCCCGAGCACCGGGATCTCGACGTTGCGCGCGAGTTCGGCCGCGCGCAGGAACGTGCCGTCACCGCCGAGGGCGAGCACCACCTCGCACCCCTCGGCGGCGCGCTCGTCGGCGTCGACCACCTCGATGTCCATGCCCAGGTCCCGGACGTCGGCGGGCGCGGGGCGCGATGCGCTGCGATCCACCGACTCGGCGGCGAGCACGCGCAGCGCAATGCCGTTGTCGCTCAAAACCTTCTCGACCCGGCGGGCCGTATCGGTGGCATCCGCGCGGCCGGTGTGCATGACCAGGAGCACTGTTCGTTCGGAATTCACTGAGGGCCCTCCACCACGGCGCGTCGGACGGCCTCGTCGAGCGCCGAACCCCCGAGGGATTCGGTCCCGCTCGCACGCAGCCGAAGGAAGTACTCCACGTTGCCCGACGGACCGGGAAGTGGGCTGGACGTCACGGCGACCGCAGGCCACCCGAGGTCGGCGGCGCGATGCGCGACGCCGAGCACCGCGTCGACGCGCAACTCCGGATCCGAGACCACGCCACCGGCGCCCACCCGATCCTTGCCGACCTCGAACTGGGGCTTCACCATGGGAACGATATCGGCGTCCGGTCCGGCACACGACGTCAGCGCGGGCAGCACCGTCGCCAGCGAGATGAACGACAGGTCGGCCACCACCAGGTCGACCAGGCCGCCGATGGCCTCCGGCGTCAGCGAACGCACGTTCGTGCGCTCCAGCACCACCACCCGGGGATCCGAACGCACCGACCACGCGAGCTGCCCGTATCCGACGTCGGCGGCGACCACCTGCGCCGCGCCGCGGTCCAGCAGCACCTCGGTGAAGCCGCCGGTGGACGCGCCCGCGTCGAGGCAGCGGCGCTCGGCCACGTCGACGGCGAAGGCGTCCAACGCGCCGATCAGCTTGTACGCGCCGCGGGACACCCAGGTGCGCTCCTGCGCCGACACCGTCAGCCGCGCGTCCACCGACACCGCCGTGGCGGGCTTGGCGGCGGGCATGCCGTCGATCTGCACCCGTCCCGCACCGATCAACTCCGCGGCCTGCTGCCGCGACCGGGCCAGGCCCCGCCGAACCAGTTCGGCGTCAACCCGAGCACGACGTGTCACGTCGGGTCACCTCTCGCGCGTCTGCCCCTGCTCGACCGACTCGAGAGCCCCGACCAACAGGTCGTGAGCCTCCTCGAGCCGAGCCGCGATACCGTCCACGTCGGCATCCGGGGCATCCGGTTGGGGCAGGTCGGCGAGCAACGCCTCGATCTGCAACCGGATCTCGTCGGGGTCGGTACTCATGTCGACGATCACGCTAGCGGATGGGGCCGACGCAGCAGCGCCCAGCGCTCCAGCGCCGCCCGGGCAGCGTCGTCGCCTGCCTCGATGGTCGCGACGGCACCGTCCAGGTCGGAGTCCCACAGCGCCGCCGCCGTCGCACGCACCACCGACAGCTCGTCGGCGGCATCGGCGGCGGCCTCGGCTCGTTCCCCGGTCGAGTGCACCACGACCCCGTCGGCCCGCACCTCGACCCGCCACTGCGGCTGATCGCCGATGCGCAGCGCGGCGGCGACCACGGTGAGCGAACGCAGATCCGGCGCGACGAACGTCGGCCGCTCCTGCGGGATCGCCCGCACCATGTCGGCGGCGGTGCTGACGCCGGTGAGCACCATCAGGCTCGGCAACTCCGTGGCATTGGCGCCCGCGATGTCGGTGTCCAGCCGGTCGCCGACCACCAGCGGAGCCGCGAAGTCCCCGCGGGCCAACGCGTCGTTCATCAGCGTCGGCCGCGGCTTGCCTGCGATCTGGGGCTCGACGTCGGTGGCGGCGCGCAACGCCGCCACCATCGAGCCGTTGCCGGGAAGCAGGCCCCGCTCGGACGGCAGCGTGCGGTCGACGTTGGCCGCCACCCACACCGCACCCGCGCGGATCGCCAGGCTCGCCTCGGCCAGCGCGGCCCAATCGGTGGCCGGCGAATGTCCCTGCACCACGGCGGCCGGGTCCTCGTCGAAGGTGCGTACCGGCTGCAGGCCCACCTCGGCGATCTCGGCCGCCAGGGCGTCGGTGCCGACCACCAGGACGCGGGCGCCTGCCTCCAGCTGCTGCGCCAGCAGGCGGGCCGCGCTCTGCGCGCTGGTCACCACGTCGTCGGCGGTTGCGACGAAGCCGAGCGCACTCAGGTGCTCGGCCACCTCACCGGCGCGCCGCGAGGCGTTGTTGGTCACGAACAGGGTGCGGGCGTCCAGCCCGGCCAGCGCGTCCACCGCGCCCTCGGTGGGCTCATGGCCACGAAACACCGTGCCGTCGAGGTCGAGCAACAGGCAGTCGTGCCCGTCCAGGAGCGTGCTCACCTCAGCTGAGCTCCGTGACGCGCTCTTCGGCGTCGGTGATGCCCTCGACGTCGGCGGCTGCCGCATGGAGGAACCACTCGAGGGCCTCGGCCCTGCGCCCCAGCGTCAGCAGGGTGTCGGCGTAGGCGTAGAACAGCCGTGCCGCCGTCTGCCCGGTGCGGGTCTTGTCGAGCGTCGGCGTCGACAGCACCGCCAACGCCTGTTCGTGCTGCCCCAGGTCCGACCGTGCGCCTGCGGTCACGATCCGCAGCTCGTCCGCGTCGTCGCCGGTGAGCTGCTCGGCCTCCGGGGTGCGGGCGAGTTCGATGGCACGTTCGGGCCGGCCGACGCCGCGTTCGCAGTCGGCGATGACGGCCAACAGCGGCGACTTGCTCCCCATGCGGCGGGCTGCCCGCAGCTCGGCGAGCGCCTGAGCCCAGTCTGCGCAGTGATACGCCGCGATCCCGACGGCCTCGCGCACGGCCGCGATGCGCGCCGCGCGACCGCGGGCGGCCTTGGCATGCGCCAGTGCCGCCTCGGGATCGTCCTCCAGCAGGTCGCCCGCGGCCACCAGGTGGCGGGCCACGTAGTCTGCCGTCGACTTGTCGAGCGTCATCAACTCGGCGCGAACGTCGGGCGCGAGCTGCTTGGCCTCCACGTTGGCGGGGATGACGGGTCCGGCACCCTCGCGTGGGGCGGACGCCGCCTGCGGCTGGGCGCGTCGCGCGCGCTCCGGTCCGGATCCGCGTGGCGCCGAGCGCCGGTCGTCACGGCGGTCGTCCCTGGGGCCGTCGCGCCGGTCGTCCCTGGGGCCGGCACGGCGATCGTCCCGACGATCGTCCCGGCGATCATCGTGCGAATGCCGCCGCGGGCCACCGCCGGTCGCCTGCGGGCGCTGCGGCCGGCGCGAGCCGCCGTCCTGCCTGTCTTGGGCCACGTCATGCCTTCCTACTTCGCTTGCGCAAACGATACGGCCTGCGCACGGTGCGGCCGCCGCGAGGCGGCGTCGCGGACCGACCTCGATCGCGCCCCATTCGCCTCTGCACCTATGGGCAATGGCCCCGGCATTTCTCGAAAGAATTCGGCATTCGTCCTCGAATTCTTTCTTTCTCGAATTCTTCTTCGGCGCGCGAACGTCGATACGCGACAAAGAGAATCACCCCCCACGCGAGGTGGGGGGTGATTCTGAAAGGGTGTTCGGCGGTGTCCTACTTTTCCACCCGTGAGGGTAGTATCATCGGCGCTGGTAGGCTTAGCTTCCGGGTTCGGGATGGGACCGGGCGTTTCCCTGCCGCTATTACCGCCGTAACTCTAT
>NZ_JBYVYK010000057.1:0-36961 GCF_058148405.1 Mycobacterium sp. DHQP2018-32-09
GCCGCGGCGGCGGGCCGCCGCCGCCCTGGTGGGCGCGGGCACCAGCGTCAGCGGGACGGGCAGCACCTCCCAGGCCAGCAGCCGATCGATCCCGGTGCGCAGCACCGCACCCAGCGGCGCGATCAGGTCGCCGCGGCCGCGCTCCTTGGCGGCGACGATGGCCTCCCTGCGCGGCCCGGCATAGCGGCCGAGGGCGAACACCGGGACACCCGGGTCCACGCGCGGCGACACCAGCGTGGGCTCGTCGGCGCGCAGCAGCAGCTGCCGCGCGCACGTGGCGCACCACCGCACGCCCGGGGTCCCGCACCCGCCGCACTCGAGCGGGAGGATCAGATCGGCCAACACCCCCGCAGTCTCACCGCGTGGTCTGACACGCCGCCGGACACGAGGAGTTGTCCCGTTCCCGACCCGCGACGCACGCCGCGGTGCCTATGGTGAGGCGTGCCCTCACCCACGGCTCTGGTCATCGGCGGCGCGTCGGGTATCGGCTGGGCGTCGGCGAGAGCGCTGGCCGCCGAGGGCCATCGCGTCGTGGTGGCCGACCTCGACGCCAGCGCCGCCCGCGAGCGCGCCACCGAACTCGGCGAACCGCACGGCCACGCGGGCGTCGACGTCGTCGACGAGGCGGCGGTGGCCGAACTGTTCGAGCGCACCGGCACGGTGGACGCCGTCGTCACCACGGCGGGCTTCTCCACCATGAGCCCCATCGTCGACATGCCCGTCGACCAGTTCCGGGCGGTGGTCGACGTCTGTCTCACCGGCTCGTTGATCGTCGCCAAGTACGCGGGCAGGCAGCTGCGCGACGGCGGTGCGCTGGTGTGGATCTCGTCGCTCAACGGTCGCCAGCCTGCGGCCGGCATGAGCGCGTACTGCTCCGCGAAGGCCGGGCTGTCGATGCTGACGCAGGTGGCGGCCATGGAGTTCGCCCCGCGGGGCATCCGCGTCAACGCCGTCGCCCCGGGTTTCGTGCGCACACCGCTCACCGAGCCCGCGGCGCTCGTCCCCGGCGTCGTCGAGGACTACGTCGACAACACCGTGCTGCGGCGGGCGGGGACGCCCGAGGAGATCGCCGACGCCGTCGTGTTCCTCTGCTCGGACCGCGCCTCGTGGATCACCGGCGAGGTGCTCGACGTCAACGGTGGCGCCCACATGCTGCGCTACCCGGACGTCCTGGGACACGTTCGGCGGTTGATGGGCTGATCAGCCCGGCAGCACCGGGATGGCGCCCGGGCCCAACAGCGGGCGCACCTCGGCCCACGCCAGGTCGTCCTCGGCGGCCGAGCCCGACAGCTGCAGTACCCCACGCTGGTCCGCGACGTAGATGGTCGACGGGTTGGCGGCCACCGTCGACACCGGGGCCAGCAGGTTGCGGCTGGGTCCGTCGGAGTTCACGCCGTCGAGGTTCACGTAGGAGACCGGGTGCTGGGCGTCGGTACGCGACACCACGATGTCGTCGCCGGTGCGCCACGACAACGACACCGCGGTGTCGCCGAGCCCGAAACCCAGTCGCCGCGGGTAGGTCAGCGCGTACTGGCCCTGGTTCTGTTCGACGCCTGCGAGGATCACCTTGCCCGCGATGACCATCGCCGCGCGGGTGCCGTCCCGGGACAGCTGCAGCTCCGAGATGGGGCCCGGAAAGCGGGTGGCGACGGCACCGGCGTCGACGGGGATGCGCGCCGGCTGACCGGACGCCGCCTCCTGGATCACCCGCACCACGGCCGAGCCGTCGACCACCACCCAGATCGCGTCGTCCAGCGACCAGCTGGGCCGGCTCAACGTGCGCCCGTCGATCGCCTGCGAGGCGTCGGCACCGACCGCGCCCACCCACAGCGACGACGCCATGTCGGGTGCGCCGGGACGCAGCGTCACGACCGACGCCGCCTCCTGGCCGCTGCGCGACAGGGTCGCCGAGGTCTGGTCGCGGATGTCGCCGAACGAGCCGGGAACCTTGGGCGCGCGGTCGCCGTCGAGCGCCACCATGGATCCGCCGAGCAGCGCGTGCAGGCCCGCGGCGGCGCCGGGGTCGGCTCCTGGATCGGTGGCGGCGACGTCGGAGGTGTTCCAACCCTCGGCGAAGCGGTCGTCGAGGGCGGCTCCGTCGGCGTTGATCACGTACGGCCCGTTGATGCCCGCGCGCGACAGTGTCCAGATGACCTGTGCGGCAAGCAGTTGCCTGCTGTGCGGGTCGGTGGTGTTGAGGTTCTCCAGGTCGATGCGGGCGCCGCCGTAGCCGCGGCCGACGCCGGTCTTGCCGCCGTCGGCGCGGGTCACGGGGCCGCGCAACCGCAGCGGCGGTGCCAGCAGGTTGCGCACGGTCCGGTCCATCTCGGGCCGCGGTCCGGTGAGCAGTTTGGTGACCAGCTCGGTGGCCAGCAGGTCGGGGTCGGACACCGCGACGTAGCGCGGATCCGGCACCACGGTCTTGCCGGTGGGGTCGACGAAGTACAGCGTGTGTCGCTTGTAGGTGGACTGGAACTGCTGCCAGTCCAGGAACACGCCGTTGGGCAGCCGGTCGATGCGCCACCCGCCGGGGGTCTTCACCAGCTCGATGGGTCCGGGGTCGGGCAGGGCGCCGTCGCCGGTCTCGAAGACGCCCATGTCCGACAGCGAGCCCAGGATGTCGGCCTTCATGGTGACCGACACGCGGTCGGTGCCGCGGGTCTCGACGAACACCACCCGGTCGATCAGCAGCGCGCTGCCCGCGTCGTCCCACGCGTTCGAGGCCGACTCGGTGAGGAACTGCCGGGCGGCGAGGTGCCGGTTGGCGGGATCGGCGGTGGCCTTGAGGAATTCGCGCAGCAGGACGTCGGGATCCATGCCGGGTGACGGCGTCGGCAGGCTGGGCGGTGCCGGCCGGTCGACGGTGCCGATGGCCTGCGGCGCCGACGAACTGGGCACCCCGGCGCACCCGGCGAGCCCGATCGCGAGCACCAGCGCGCTGACGACGACCAGCAGTCGCCTCACGCGCGCTCCCCCGCGGGCAGGGTCTCGCGGACGGGCGCACGGTCGGGTCCGGTGGGCTTGAGCGGCAGCGGGCTGGTGGTGACCTTGTGGCCACGCACCAGCGGCAGGGTCAGCCGGAAGCAGGCCCCCTTGCCGGGCTCGCCCCACGCCTCCAACCGCCCCTGGTGCAGGCGCGCGTCCTCGATGCTGATCGCCAGCCCCAGCCCGGTGCCGCCCGACCGCCGCACCCGAGAGGGATCCGAGCGCCAGAACCGGCTGAAGACCAGCTTCTCCTCCCCGGGGCGGAGACCGACGCCGTAGTCGCGGACGGTGACGGCGACCGTGTCCTCGTCGGCCACCATGCGGATGCGGACCGGCTTGTGCTCGGCGTGATCGATCGCGTTGGCGATGAGGTTGCGCAAGATCCGCTCGACGCGTCGGGGGTCGACCTCGGCGATCACCTGGTCCCCGGGCATGTCGACGATGAGGTCGACGCCGGCGTCCTTGGCCAGATGCCCCACGTTGTCCAGCGCGCTCTCGACGGTGCCGCGCAGGTCGAGGGACTCGACCGACAGTTCGGCGACGCCCGCGTCGTGCCGGGAGATCTCCAGCAGGTCGCTGAGCAGGGTCTCGAACCGGTCCAGCTCGTTGATCATCAGCTCGGTGGAGCGGCGCAGTGCGGGCTCGAGTTCCTCGCTGTGGTCGTAGATGAGGTCGGCCGCCATGCGCACCGTGGTCAGGGGGGTGCGCAGCTCGTGGCTGACGTCGGAGGTGAAGCGGCGTTGCAGGTTGCCGAACTCCTCCAGCTGGGTGATCTGGCGGGACAGGCTTTCGGCCATGTCGTTGAACGACACCGCCAGGCGGGCCATGTCGTCTTCGCCGCGCACCGGCATGCGCTCGGTGAGGTGGCCCTCGGCGAATCGTTCGGCGATCCGGGACGCGGACCGCACCGGCAACACGATCTGGCGGGCCACCAGCAGGGCGATGGCGGCCAGCAGCCCCAGCAGGACGATGCCGCCGGTGGCCATGGTGCCGCGCACCAGCGCGATCGTGCTCTCCTCGTTGTTCAACGGGAAGATCAGGTACAGCTCGAGATTGGTCACCGACGACGACGTGGGGCTGCCCACGACGAGCGCGGGACCGGAGTAGGCGTCGGTGTGCACCGTGGCGTACTGGTAGCTCACCTGGCCGGCCTTGACGAATTCGCGCAGCGTGGCGGGGACCTGCCCGACGGGTCCCGCGGCCGTGGCAGCGCGGGGGCCGTCGCCCGGCACCACCAGCACGGCGTCGAACGCGCCGGCGAGCCCGGCCCCGGATTCGGCCTTGCGGTCGACGAGGGTGTTGCGCGCCAACTGCAGGCTGCTGTCGAGCGATCGGCTCTCCTCGCCGCCCACGATGCCGCTGACGGTGGTGCGGGCGCGGTCGATCTCCTCGGTGGCGGCGCGCACCTTGACGTCGAGGATGCGGTCGGTGATCTGGCTGGTGAGCACGAAGCCCAGCACCATGATGACGGCCAGGGACAGCCCGAGGGTGAGCGTCACCACCCGCAGCTGCAGCGAGCGCCGCCAGGCATGCCCCAGGGCACGGCTCAGGGTGCGGAGGCCACGGACCAGCGGACCTTGCCCCCAGCCGCCACGGACGCGGCGGGAGCCGAAGATCACGGAGGTCCGGCCTTGTATCCCACTCCTCGAACGGTGAGCACCACCTGCGGGTTCTCGGGATCCTTCTCGACCTTGGCGCGCAACCGCTGCACGTGCACGTTGACGAGACGCGTATCCGCGGGGTGGCGGTAACCCCACACCTGCTCGAGGAGCACGTCTCGAGTAAACACCTGGCGCGGCTTGCGTGCCAGCGCCACCAGCAGGTCGAACTCCAGCGGGGTGAGGGAGATCTGCTCGCCGGCGCGCGTCACCTTGTGGGCGGGCACGTCGATGTCGACGTCGGCGATGGACAGCATCTCGGCGGGCCCGTCGTCGTTGCGCCGCAACCGGGCCCGCACGCGGGCCACCAGCTCCTTCTGCTTGAAGGGTTTCATCACGTAGTCGTCGGCGCCGGATTCCAGACCCAGCACGACGTCGACGGTGTCGGTCTTGGCCGTCAGCATCACGATCGGCACGCCGGAGTCGGCGCGCAGCACGCGGCAGACGTCGATGCCGTTCATGCCGGGCAACATGAGGTCGAGCAGCACCAGATCCGGCCGCAACTCGCGGACCGCCGTGAGAGCCTGGCTGCCGTCGCCGATCACCGCGGTGTCGAAGCCCTCACCGCGCAGGACGATCGTCAGCATCTCGGCCAGCGATGGGTCGTCGTCGACGACCAGAATCCTTTGCCTCATGGTGTCCATGGTGTCACCAGATCGCGACAATCCCGGGTTGCCACACGGCGTGTTTTGCCGTAGACGTCAACCGCGCATCGCGGCGACCACGTCGGCGGCCACCGCGTCGGGACCGATCCGCAGCCACGGACCCATCCAATTCCGCTCCGCCAGAGCCGAATACGCCGCGCTGGTGCGCCGCTGCAGACCATCGTCGCGTTCGTAGGCGTCGCGAGCGCGGCCGGCGTCGTGTTCGGCGCGCCGGATGGCGCGCTCGGCGGCCAGCTCGGGCGGCACGGCCAGCAGCACCTGCCAGTCGGGCACCGGCAGGGCGAAGCGGTCGAACTCGAGCGCGCGCACCCACTCCACCACCTCGCCGTCGACGTCCTGGCGCAGGCGGGCCGCGCTGTACGCGGCGTTGGAGGCCACGTACCGGTCCAGGATCACCACGTCGTGATTCTCGGACAGGGCCTCCACGTGGGCGCGCGCGTCGGCGCGGTCGAGCGCGAACAGCACGGCCATGGCGTAGACGGAGTCGGCGAGGTCGCCGTGCCCACCGCGCAGCGCCTCGGCGGCCAGGTCGGCGTGGATGGACACGTCGTAGCGCGGGAAGGCCACCCGGGCCACCGATGCGCCGGCGGCCTCGAACACCGCTCGCAGACCGTCGGTGAGCGTCCGCTTGCCGGCGCCGTCGACACCCTCGATCGCGATGAGCACGGGGCGAGCGTAGCGGGCCCGCCCACCGCGCCGTGTCAGGCCGGGACGACCTCCGACGCCAGTTCCCCGGTGGACGGCGCCTCGACGGCACCCAACTGGGCGGCGTGCGCGTGGACCGCGGCCACCAGGCCGGGGACCACCGCCTGGTCGTACCACCACAGCCACTGTGCGCACGCGTCGGCGTGCCCGTGCAGCATCTCCACGGCGAACGGATCCACGTGCGGATGCCGCGCGTCGAACTGCACCACCACCGCACCCCGGTTCTCGCCGGACTCGTCGCACATCGGCACGGCCAACTCCGCGGCGATGCCCTGATCGGCGAGCACCGCGGCGTCGGCGCGGGTGTACACGGGGTGGGTGGCGACGTCGTCGACGCGGATCACCGCGCACCGAGCGCTCGACCTGCCCGCCACCGACCCGGCGTCGTCGACGTAGCTGAAGTGCCTGCGGTACTCCTCGCTCAAGCCCGTGGACGACTCGATGCACAGCCCGCCGTGCACGGCATGGCGCAGGTGCACCGCCCCCATCCGCGCACCCGTCAGTTCGGTGGCCGTCGCCAGCAGGTCGTCCAGCACCGCGACCGGGCGCAGGGCGCCGCGGCCCCGCGAGGCGAACGGCAACCGCGGCTCGGCGGGCACCGCCGCGATCTCCGGCCCCGTCGACGATGCGTCGTGGGACACGACCGCCGCCGCGAGGTGGCGCAACTTCACGTCGTGCCGCTTGGCCACGCGGTACAGCGAGCGAAAGGCGATGTCCGGATCGGTGATCCGGTGGACGTCGCGAAGGCGGTCGACGGCGGTGCGCACGGTGGCGTGCGAGATCAGGTTGACCCGGGCGATCAACGTTTCCGGATCGACGACGGTGTCGCCGGCGCCCTGTACGGCCATGTACGTGCTCCCATCTGCTGGCTGCCCGCTCAATACCCCGGCGCGGTATCGGTGAAACCGGGCGCAGGCGCCACGCGGCACGACACGCCGAAGTGGTCGGACGGGAACACCCGCGGCAGGTGAGCCGACACCGGTTCGGTGCCGAGCAATCCGATGTCGACGGCCCGGATGCCGGGTCCCTTGAGCACCACCCGGTCGAACCGGACGTGGCGCGGCTTGCCCGTGCTGTCCAGGCGCATCAGGTTGATCGACGTGTCCTCGGTGAAACCCGGCTGCCCGGGCCGTAGCACCGGCCAGACGTCGGTGAACGGCGGCGCGATGCGCTCGTCGTCGCGCATGTTGAAGTCCCCGAGCAGGATGACGTCCTCGGCATCGTCGAACAGCCCAAACACCTTGCGCAGCTGTCGCTCTCGCAGCTGCGCACGGGACTTGCCGCTGTCGAGGTGGACGCACCCGAGGTGCAGCGGGCGGCCCCCGACGTCGACGCGCGCGTGCAGCACCCCGCGCCACGCCTCGGTGGGCAACGCGGTGTGGGCCACGCGACGCAGCGGCAACCGGGACAGGATCAGCATGCCGTAGTTGCCGGTGCGCCTTCCCGTGACGGACGCGGCGACGTATGAGGCCCTGATCCACGGCTGCGCCAACAGCACGTCGAGCGCCGGCGCGGTGACCTCCTGGAACACCATGACGTCCGGTTCCAGCGGCGCCAGCACGTCGGCCACCGCCTGGTAGCGCCGCCGCGCGTGGAAGGGATCGAACCACACGTTGAACGTGGTGAGCACGAGGGTGTCCGGCACGGAGCGTGGCCAGGCGTCCCCGGGGTGCCAGCGTCCGGTCACCGCGTCGAAGCGCAGGACCGGCACCGGGCTCCTACGGCGCCTGAGGTTTAGTCGGAAGGCAAACGTCTGCGACATCACCGTCGATCATGCCGTCGCGGCGCGCCGTCAGACCGGGGAGGCCACCATGCCGCGGTGCATGACGCGCCTGCCGCGCACGCCGTCGTGGTCGGCGCGGTGCATCACGCAGCGGTTGTCCCAGATGACGACGTCTCCCGGGGCCCACGCGTGCCTGGTGACGTTGTCCGGCCTGGTGGAGTGCTCGTACAGGTAGCCCACCATCTCGGCGGCGCGTGCCGGCGACAGTCCGCTCATCCCCGCGCACCGTCGTGGTGTCGTCAGGTAGAGCGCCGTCCGGCCGCTGACCGGGTGGGGCCGCAGCACCGGATGGGTCGCGGCGGTCTCCGCGTCGTCGTCGAGATCCAGACCCGTGACGACGTGCTCGATGGTGCGGTCGGCCAGGTCGCGCCGCACGTGCTCGGGTAGCGTGTCGTGGGCCCGGTACTGGTTGGAGAACAGCGTGTGCCCGCCGGCGTCGGGCACGTCGACGGCGCGCAATGCGGTGTAGCACGGCGGGTTTCGCACGTAGCTGGTGTCCACGTGGAACACCGAGCGCGGCGGGGTGGTGCGCCCGACGTTGCTGATCACGTTCAGATCGGGGAATCCCGGGACCGGTGTCTCGCCGACGGTGAAGGCGAGGTCGCCGAAACTGCGCAGGAACGCCAGGAATTCGTCGTCGGTGGCGTGTCGATCGCGCAGCACCAGCACGCCGTGGTCGGCGAGCAACCGCTGCAGCTGCGCCACCGTCGGAGGTTCGAGCGCTCCGACGACGACGCCACGGACCTCGGCGCCCACCGGGTTCAGGGGTGTGACGTGCATGGCAGGCCTTCCTCGCGGTCCACTTCGTGAAGCGCCGCGGCGAACAGGGCGTCCAGCGTGATGCCCGCGGCGGCGGCCATCACCGCGATGACGCTGCTGGGTGCGTACGAGCAGTAGGGCCCGGCCTCGAGGAACCACGGCTGCCCCTCGGCATCGATGCGGAAGTCGAACAGGCCGTAGTGCCGACAGCCCAGCGCCACGTGGCAGCGGCGCGCGGCCTCCCACACGCGCTCGGTGATCGGATCGTCGGTGGGGACGATCCAGGCGCGGCTGGCGTCCTTGGCCACGAGGAACAGTTCGTCGTCGGACGTGCGCGCGAGCTTGTCCTCGCGGTCGCGGATCGGTTTGGTGACCGGGTCGACGGCGTACTCCTCCAGCGGTAGGCAGATCAGCTCACCGTCGCGAACGACGATGCCGCACCGCACCTCTCGACCCAGATCGACGTACGACTCGACCAGCGCGGCCGGCCCGTGCGCCAACGCGGCGCGTACGGCCTCGGCGTAGTCGGCCCGCTCTCGCACCAGCGTCACGCCCATCGAGTTGTCCGAGTCGACGGGCTTGACCACCACGGGCAGCGGTGTGTCGACGGGCTCGTCGGCGGCACGCACGACGCGTCCGGGTGGCACGCGCACCCCGGCGGCGGCGACGACGGCACGGGTCTTGCCCTTGTCGGCCGCCAGCGCCATGACGTCCGCGCGATTGCCGACGTAGGGGATGCCCAGCACGTCGAACAGCGCGCGGTAGGCGGTCATGCCGGGGAGGCAGAACATCTGAGGCACCATCACGTCGACGTCCAGCTCGGTGATCGCCGCGATGGCCGCGGCGGTGGAATGCGACGGCGCGGCGGCGAGCGCCGGAGCGGACAGGTCCGCGGGAAACCGCCAATCCCCGCCGGGGGCCACGTAGGCGATGTGGGCCTCGTGCTCGTCGCCGGCCACATCACCGAGCGCGCTCAGACAGGCGCCGGCGTACAGCCGTGACAGCTCGGCGTGGAACTCGTCGACGGGCGATCCGACGAGGTGCAGCACCCTGCGGCGGCGCCGTTCCACGGTCAGTCTCCTCCCGGTTCGACGAGCTTGCCGATGTTGAAGTCCATGCGCGTCCACTCGCCGCGGCGTCGCAGGCTGCGCCACAGCAGGGATGGCAGCTGCACGTGGTGGACGGCGAAGAACGGCAGCGGATCCCACCCGGCGAAGATGGCGTCCTTACCCGTGAGCAGGACGCGAAGTCGATGGCGGCGACCGGGCTCGGCGAGCAGGCGCCAGAGTTCGTGGTACAGCCAGTACGTCGGGCGGGCCGCCGGGTGGGGCGTGATCATCGGGTGCCCGTCCTGCAGGTAGGCCGCCGCGACGTCGGGGTGGTCGTAGAACATGGTGATGGCCGAATGCGTGCGCGGGTTGCACTCGATCGCATACGCATGCCCGTCGGCCGCCTCGATGAAGTCGAAGGAGACCTGTCCGGTCAATCCCAGCTCTTCGACGAAACGTCGCACCCAGTACTCGATCTCGGGCTTGTCGACGTGTGCGTAGTTGATCTGGAAGGCCGAGGACTCGCAGCATCCGTACACCTGCAGGCGGCCGGAGCGGGCGGTGCCGTGCGTGCAGTACTCCCGACCCTCCACGAACTCCTGCAGGATCCACGGATCGTCCTCGCAGATGCCCAGGTGGCGCGCGAACTCCACGTTGGCCGACGGTGTTTCCCGGGTCAGGCGGGTCAGGTCCATCCGGCCGACCGGGTTGTAGGCGATGCGCTTGAGCACGTAGCTGCGCCCCTCGGGAAAGTCGAACTCCTCGATCTGGCGGACGTCGGTGATGCGGTGGGAGTCGGGAACGCGCAGGCCCAGTCCCGCCGCGGTACGGCAGAACGCCGACTTGTCGTCGAGCATCCGGACGGACTCGACGTCGCCGTGCAGCACCTCGCAGACGTCGTCGAGCACGTGGCGCGCCTCGGCGTCCGGCACGCTCGCGGCCGGGCTGGCCACGGGGACGAACACGTCGACGCGCTCGGCGATCGCGATGTCGCGCAAGGCCTCGGCGTACCCGGGGGCAGTGACGTCGGGCACCGTGTAGAAGCGCGCCACCGCGCGGGAGAACCGGTGCCCGGTCCAGCGGTACTTGGCAGACTCCACCAGGATCACGCGGTGCCCGGCGGCGTGGAACGACCGCGCCAGCTGCAGCGCCTTGGTCATCTTGCCGCCGCTCACCAGGACGGTCAGCCGGGTCGCCGCGCGGGCGGTGTCCGGGGTGGCACGCCGACGGGCCACCCCGGATGCCATCCCGGATGTCAGCCCGGATGCCAGCCCGGATGCCAGCCCGGATACCGAAGTGGCCGCGACCACCGCCGCGTTCAGCGGAGCGGTGGCGGCCAGCGCGGCCAGAGCGGCGACGGTCCGGGCGATCACGCCACCCGCCGGATCAACGTGAGCCCGTCCCGCAGCGGCAGCAGCACCTGCTCGACGCGTGGGTCGGCGGATACCGCGTCGTTGAAGGAGCGGATCGCCGCGCCGTTGCCGGTGACGCCCTCGTCGGTGTACGGCTGGCCTTGCATGAGGGTGTTGTCCACGGCGATCACCGCGTGCGGTGCCAGCAGGTCACCGTCCAGCAGCACGTCGAGGTAGCCCAGGTAGCCGCCCTTGTCGGCGTCGACGAAGACGAAGTCGAACGGTTCTGCCCCGTCGGCGGCCAGGCGACGAAGCGTGTCCAGGGCCGGGCCCACCTCGATGGTGATCCGGTCACCCACCGGCGAGTCGTCGAAGCAGCCCCTGGCGAATTCCGCAGCCCCCGCGTCGATTTCGCACGCGAGCAGCGTCGCACCGGCGGGCAGGGCCTCGGCCATCGCCAACGCCGAATAACCCGTGAACAACCCGATCTCCAACACCCGCCGCGGTGCGGCCAGGCGCACCAGGAACTGCAAGGCCTTGCCCTCGACGTGGCCGCAGAGCATCTCCTGTTCCAACCGGCCGTCGGACGCGATCGCCCAGTCGGTGGCGCGGGTGCGGCGCGCCAGCCGCGCCAGCGCGGGCGACTCCGGCGTCGTGCAGCGTTCCAGATAGGGGTCCAGACCGGCGGCCAGGTCGCGCGCCCGGCGCACGCGTTCGAGCACGCGCGGGTCGACCGTCCCGCCCGCCTCCAGTGCGGCGCACACGTCGGCGAGTTCTGCGGCCAGGATGGTCGACGGCGTCACGGGGCGCGGCGCCGCGGGTCCCGCGTCGGTGACCTCAGGCACGGCCCGGCGCCGCGGTGAAGGCGTCGATCCCGGCTCCGCCCCTGTCGAATTCGAGGCACAGCTTCTCGTGCATGCGCAACGTGTCGACCAGTTCGTCGGACGTCACGTCGTTGAGGAAGCGGCACTCGCCGATCGGGTCGGGCACCGCCGCCCGCAGCAGCCCGTCGCGGGTCCGCAGGATGGCCTCGGTGGCACTCACCAACAGCTCGGCGGTCAGGTAGTCGCTGGTGAGCGTCAACCCCAGCGCGTTCATCACCGTGAGGATGCGGTCACGGTCGGTTGCCGAGATCAGCCCGCGCCGTTCGGCGAGCGTGGCCGAGTACGCCATGTCGATGCTGATGGCATGCCCGTGGAAGAACGGTTCGGGCGGCGTGAGTTCCAGTGTGGGACTCCACGTGTGGCCGAACGCGATCACCCGGTCCAGGTCGATCTCGTGCAGGTTCGGCGATTCGAGGTCGAGCATCGTGGCGATGGCCGCATAGGTGAGCCGGTGGGCCACCTCCCGCAACTCCGGGGTGCCGTCCAGGTGACCGAAGCGCGTGCGCAACAGGTCGACGCCCGACGTCTCGAGCATCTCGAAGATCTCCCGGTTGCCCACCACGGCGATCTTGACCAGCTCCGCCATCCCGTTGCGCACCTGGTCCTCGGGCAGCGTACCCAGGAAGGAGAAGTCGAGGAACACCTTCTGGGATGCGTGATAGGCACCGAGGCGGTTCTTGTGCTTGCCGTGGTTGACGGCGACCTTGATCGACACGCTGGCGTCGATGAGCCCGATCAACGTGGTGGGGATGCGGATGTACGGGGTGTTGCGGCGGTAGCTCGCGCAGGCGAAACCCGCGACGTCCGTGGTCAATCCGCCCCCGACCACCAGCACCGGTTCGGTGCGCACCAGGCCGAACGCGTCGAACTCGCCGACGATGCGCTCGAAGGTCTCCAGCGACTTGGCGGTCTCGCGGATCTGGATCGGCACCACGGTCAGCGCGATGCCGTGGCCGTCGAAGTAGGCGTGGATGCGCTCGCCGTAGATGCGGTGCACCGCCTCGTCGACGACCATCAGCGCCCGGCCGTAGGGGCGATAGCAGTCGGCCAACGCGGTGTTCTCGGCGTCGAACACGCCGTCGACGTACACCAGGTCGTACTCGATCTTCTCGTAGCCTTCGACGTGGAATGCCCTGTCCTGGGCGGTGACTCGGGCCTGCATGTTGCTCACGACGTTCTCCTCTTCGGGGTCGGCACGGTCGGTTCTGGGACGGCTCAGGACTGAGCCAGCTCGACCACGCGGTCGGCGTCGAGCGCGTCGACCGTCTCGGTGGCCTCGGCGAAGTCGCCGTCGACGGTGTTCTCGTTGGGGAACGCCACGCAGGTGACCCCGGCGGCGACGGCCGCGTGCACGCCGCCGACGTTGTCCTCGATGGCCACGGCGTCGTCGGCCGACTCCCCGAGTTCGTCGAGCGCATAGCGGTAGGAGTCGGGATTCGGCTTGGGCGCGTCGACCGACGAGACGTCGACCACCACGTCGAAGGCGCCGGCGTCGACGTGGCGTTCCAGTGCGGCGAGCACCGCGGCCACGTTCTCGCGGGAGGTGGTGGTCACCAGGCCCAGCGCATGCCCGTCCTGCTTGGCGCGCTCCACGGTGAGGACGACGCCGGGGCGCGGTTCGACGTCGGCGTCGGCCAGCAGTTCGCGGAAGATCTTCGACTTGGTCTCGTGCACCGCGGCCGCGTCGACGTCGTCGCCGCGCCGGGCGGCGTAGTCCGCGATGCGCTGCTTGCCGCCGTTGGACCCCAGCATGGCCGTGTAGTCGTCGCGCGACCACTCCCAGTCCAGGCCGTGGGCGGCGAAGGCCTCGTTGAAGGCGCGGCGCTGCAGCTCGGAGGTGTCGACGAGGGTGCTGATGGATCCGAAGAGGATGGCGGACATGTGGGGCCTTTCGCCAGGGCGCGATGGTCGTCGGTCGCGGTGCGAGCCGCTCCGGGGCCGCATCCGCGCGCTGAATCCCCCGTCCACTAATGCGCCAAACGTCCATTTCTGAACATTTCTGTCATAATTGAACTCAACGTTCATTAGATAGCTTCTTGTGCGTTCGATGCTCACGACGGCAAGGAGGTGACCCCGTGGCACCCGCGGCACCTTCCGATACGCCCGAATCTCCCGACCAGGGCAAGGATGCGCGCGTGGCTCGCACCCGCGCCGACGTCTCCCGGGCGGCCCTGCGCGTGCTCACCGAGGAGGGCGCCGACGCCCTCACCCACGCCCACGTCGCCGAGATCGCCGGCTACTCCAAGACCACGCTGTACACCCACTGGCCGGCACGCGTGGAGCTGATCGTGCTCGCCCTCGACGCGCTGGGCGACCTGCCGCACCAGGAGCCCACCGGCGACCTGCGCGCGGACCTCATCGGCGAACTGCACGCCTTCCGCCGAGCCGTCCGCGAGTTCCGTCTGGACCAGGTGCTGGCGGTGATGGCGCAGTGGGCGTCGGTGGACGAGATGGCGCGCATCCGCGACCGCATCAACGCCGACGCCCAGCAGCCCATCCGCGGGATGCTCGCGGCACTGTTCACGGGATCCCGCTTGGAAGCGGCGATCTCGATGCTCGCCGGCGTGGTCGCCTGCCCCACGCTCATGTTCGGACGGCCACCGGACGACGACGTCATCGAGACGGCCGTGGACGTGATCCTCCAGGCCGCGCCCGAAAGACCCTAGAAGTCACCGCAATTCGGCGTCGTCGGCAACCCGTTGAACCGGTCGGCGATCCACTGCATGGCACGCTCGCCGTCGACGAGCATCGGCAGTGCATGGTTCACCACCGCCTTGTTGAGGAACGGGGGCTGTTCGTTGGTCCAGAACTGCACGTCGGCGCCCCGGGAGCACCAGTCCCGCCCCAGCTGATTGGCCGCAGTCCACGGCACCAGCGGATCGAACCGATTGCTCAGGATCAGCACGGGCGCATCGGGATTCAGCTTGCCGATGCGCTGCATGTCGAACAGCGACGCGAACGGCTCCTCGTTGACCGCCTCGTCGATGTCGACGTTGAAGTACGGCTGCAGGTGCCGAAACATGAACTTCGCCGCGGTCTCGGCGATGCACTGATCCTGCACCTTCTGCAACAGATCGAGCCCGCGCGGCGTCAGCTTGGAGCGGATGAGGTCGGCGAACTCCGGATAGGTCGTGATCACCGAGTTCAGCGCGTACCCCACCACGCCCACCAGCGCACTGCCGTCGGCGTAGGGGAACAACTCCTTGAGATCGGCCGGCGGGGCGCCGGCATACGTCCCGACCACGTGCAGCTCGGGCGCGTAGGACGACGCCAGCTCGGCGGCCGACGCTGCCGCTCCCCCACCCTGGGAGTAACCCCAAAAGGCCACCGGCCCATCAGGATCCAAGGACGTACCCGGCAGCCGCAGGGCCGCCCGACCGGCGTCGAGCATGGCGTCGCCCTGCGCCACCCGGTTGACGTAGGTGTGCAGCCCCGGCGTGCCGAGCCCCTGGTAGTCGGTCATCACGATCGCGAAACCCCGCGCCACCATGGTCGCGACGAACAGCTCCTCGTAGTTGAACGTGAAGTCCAGGAAGGGCGAGAAGTGAATGCCCTGGTTGAACTGCCGCGACGGCGCGCACTGATCACCCTGCCCCTGCGTGCCGGGGCCATACACGATCAGCGGCCGCGGCCCCCGGCCCGGCCAGGCGTTGAAGGGCTCGAAGTACGTGCCCGTCACGGCCATCGGCTGGCCCCGAGCGTCGGTGCTGCGGTACATGATTCGGGTCCCGGTGGCCATGATCGCACCGAGCTGCCCCGACGGTTCGAGCACCAGCGGCGATGGTTCGCTGCGGATCACGTCGCCAGGTGTGCCCGGCGGCAACGGATCCGGTGGCGTGTAGAACTCGAGGTAGCGGTCCTCGTTGTACTTGGGATCGCGAACGTCGTTGGTGGGGTCGGGTGCCGCCGTGGCCACCGGGACCAGGACGGGGACCATCAGCAGGGAGACCACGAGCACCGACAGTGCCGTCAGCACGCCCGAGAACATCCACCCCGGTACCCGACGCATGGTTGCGAACGTATCGACTTCACGGTCGATTCACGTGTGGTTTCGGCGCTTTCGTCGTGCCGGCACTCACATCGACGTGGACAGCAACACCACCACGTCGGCCATGGGATCCAGGTAGGCGGCGCTGGCGGCGGCCGGGGTGGTGAACGCGAGATCGAGCTTCGCGCTGGTGAGGTACGGACCCGGCGGCAGCTCTGGCCGCAGCTCCGCGGGCACCTCGGGTGACTTGCCCTGGGGGATCGGGAGATACCTGGCAACCAATGCGGTGGTCTGATCGGGATCGAGGTGCACGACGGCGTCGATCCACGTGGTGGTGGGCCCGGGCACTCGTTCGTCGGCGTCGTCCGAGCGCACCCACGCCGCCGACCGCGCAGCACCCAGTTCGGGGAAGTCGGCCACCAGTGGCGCCACGTCGCGCCGCACCTCGAGCGGCGGGGGCTGCGGGGACTCCCCCACGCCGCCACCGCAACCGGCGAGCACGAGAGACGCCGTCAGGAACGCGAACGGCCCCCGGCACGCCAGGCGCGCCAGGGGCCGTCCACGGTTCACGGTGTCGGCCGCAGACGTCAGTAGCGGTAGTGCTCGGGCTTGTACGGGCCCTCGACGTCGACGCCGATGTACTCGGCCTGATCCTTGGTCAGCTTGGTCAGCGTGCCACCGAGCGCCTCGACGTGGATCTTGGCGACCTTCTCGTCGAGGTGCTTGGCCAGGCGGTAGACCTCGTTGTCGTACTCGTCGTTCTTGGTCCACAGTTCGATCTGCGCGATGACCTGGTTGGAGAAGCTGTTGCTCATCACGAACGACGGGTGACCGGTGGCGTTGCCGAGATTCAGCAGGCGACCCTCGCTCAGCACGATGATCGACTTGCCCGACTCGCCGAACGTCCACTCGT
The DNA here is from genome assembly GCF_058148405.1 of Mycobacterium sp. DHQP2018-32-09. Classification (NCBI taxonomy): domain Bacteria; kingdom Bacillati; phylum Actinomycetota; class Actinomycetes; order Mycobacteriales; family Mycobacteriaceae; genus Mycobacterium; species Mycobacterium sp. DHQP2018-32-09. Next base: position 16,742 of record NZ_JBYVYK010000057.1, read on the forward strand.
CGACCTGCGGCTTGATGTTGATGCGCGTCGCACCGGAACGCTCGAGGGCGGCCATGTCGATCTCGTTGTCGAAGTGGCCGATGTTGCCCAGGATCGAGTGATCCTTCATCGCCTTCATGTGGTCGAGGGTGATGATGTCCTTGTTGCCGGTCGAGGTGATGACGATGTCGGCGTCGCCGATCGCCTGCTCGACGGTGACCACGTCATAGCCGTCCATCAGCGCCTGCAGGGCGTTGATCGGATCGATCTCGGTGACCTGGACGCGCGCACCCTGGCCGGCCAGCGACTCCGCGCAGCCCTTGCCGACGTCGCCGTAGCCGCAGATCAGCACCTTCTTGCCGCCGATGAGGGCGTCGGTGCCGCGGTTGATGCCGTCGACCAGCGAGTGCCGGGTGCCGTACTTGTTGTCGAACTTGCTCTTGGTGACGGAGTCGTTGACGTTGATGGCGGGGAACGCCAGCTCACCGGCGGCGGCGAACTGGTAGAGACGCAGCACGCCGGTGGTGGTCTCCTCGGTGACACCCTTGACCGACTCGGCGATCTTGGTCCACTTGCCCTTGTCGGTCTCGAACCGGCTGCGCAGCAGGTTCAGGAACACCTTGTACTCGGCCGAGTCGTCCTCGTCGGCGGGCGGAACCACGCCGGCCTTCTCGAACTGGGCGCCGCGCAGCACCAGCATGGTGGCGTCACCACCGTCGTCGAGGATCATGTTCGCCGGCTCGCCCTGCCAGGTGAGCATCTGCTCGGCAGCCCACCAGTACTCTTCGAGCGTCTCGCCCTTCCAGGCGAACACCGGGATGCCCTTGGGCTCCTCCGGGGTGCCGTGGGGGCCGACGACGATCGCGGCGGCGGCGTGGTCCTGCGTGGAGAAGATGTTGCAGCTGGCCCAGCGGACCTCGGCCCCGAGGGCGGTCAGCGTCTCGATCAGCACGGCGGTCTGCACGGTCATGTGCAGCGAACCGGAGATGCGGGCGCCCTTGAGCGGCTGCACGTCGTGGTATTCGCGGCGCAGTTCCATCAGGCCCGGCATCTCGTGCTCGGCCAGGCGGATCTCCTTGCGGCCGAACTCGGCCAGCGAGAGGTCGGCCACCTTGAAGTCGATGCCGTTGCGAACGTCGGCGGTGAGTGTCATGTAGAGCCCCTTGTGTCGTTTCGTCGAATGCAGCGTGGGCACGCGGGTGCGCACGTGGCGACACCGGTGCCGATACCCCCAGCCTGCGGGCTCGCGGGACAGGCGCGCGCGTGCGGTCGTACGGCTCGTCCGTGACCGCCGGCGCGGCTGCCGGCTAGTGAGTATCTATGACACCGTAGCGTTCGGCGAAGGGCGTCATCAATCTGGCCAGGTCACTGGCCACGTCGCGGCCGGTTCCCGGGTCGGTGTCCGGCGGCATCGACACGTAGCTCATCGCCAGCCGGACGATGGCGCGGGCCAGCACGCCGGCATCCTCTTCGCTGCACCGCACCCAGCTGGTGGTGAACGTCGCCGTGAGCCGCTCCGAGCACCGGCTGATGATGGGCGCGCTGTCGGTGGTGATGATCTGCAGCAGGTCGGGCTTGGCGACACCGGTCAGCAGGGAGATCACCAGCGGATCCATCGCCGATTCCAGGAAGAAGGAGCGGAAGCCCTCCAGGAAGGCGGCGTGGATGTTGCCCACGTTGTTGCCGATCGCCAGGTCGACGGCGTCCACCAGGCGGTCGGCCAGCCGCAGGGCGTACCCCTGGGCGAGGCCTTGCCGCGACCCGAACTCGTTGTAGATCGTCTGCCTGCTGATACCGGCGGCCTTCGCGACGTCCGACAGCGTGATGGCCGACCAGTCCCTGCTGAGCAACAGGTCGCGCATGCCGTCGAGGATCGCGTCGCGCAGCAACACCCGGGAGGCCTCCGCGTAGGAGACGCGCTTGGGTCTGGGTGCGGTCACAGGCCAGAGAATATCGTCTCCCGCCTGCACGCCCTGGGTCATGGCCTGGCGACCTCGATCATCTCGAAGTCGGACTTGGCCGCGCCGCAGTCGGGGCAACTCCAGTCCTCGGGGATGTCGTCCCACCGCGTGCCGGGGGCGATGCCGTCCTCCGGCCACCCCTTGGCCTCGTCGTACTCGAAACCACACTGCACGCAGACGAACAGCTTGTAATCGGTGGTGTCACTCATTCGTGTCTCCTAGGCGTCGACGGGGTGGAAATCGGGCTTCTCGCGTACGGCACAGTCCGGGCAGGTCCAGTCGTCGGGCACCGTCTCCCAGCGGGTCCCGGCCGGAAAGCCCTCGCGGGGTTCACCTTTGGCTTCGTCGTAGACGTAATCGCAGCCGGGACAGCGGTAGCCGCTCATGACCCGTACCGCGCCATCACCGCCGCCCGCCGGCGCGGATGCACGTTGACGCGGCTGATGTCGCCCTCGTAGTGCGCCAGCACGCGGTGGTCCATCACCCTGCGCCACACCTGCGGTACGTAGGTCAGGGCGATCATCGAGGCGTATCCGCTGGGCAGGTTGGGAGCGCCGTCCATGCTGCGCAGCGTCTGGTAGCGGCGGGTGGGGTTGGCGTGGTGGTCGCTGTGCCGCTGCAGGTGGTACAGGAAGAGGTTGGTGACGATGTGATCGGAGTTCCAACTGTGTTCGGGCGTGCACCGCTCGTACCGCCCGCTGGGCAGTTGCCGGCGTAGCAGGCCGTAGTGCTCGAGGTAGTTCACCGTCTCGAGCAGGCTGAACCCGAAGACGGCCGAGATCACCATGAACGGCAATACGCCCCAACCGAATACGGCGACGAGTGCACCCCAGAGCACCAGCGACATGGCCCAGGCGTTGAGCACGTCGTTGGACCAGTGCCACGTCGGCTTGCCCGCGCGCTCGAGGCGCTTGGCCTCCAGCTCCCACGACGAGCGCAGGCTGCCCCAGACGCTGCGCGGCAGGAACTCCCAGAAGGTCTCGCCGAAGCGTGCCGAGGCCGGATCCTCCGGCGTGGCGACGCGGACGTGATGGCCACGGTTGTGCTCGATGTAGAAGTGCCCGTACCACGTCTGGGCCAGCGTGATCTTGGACAGCCAGCGCTCGAGCGAGTCCTTCTTGTGCCCCAGCTCGTGTGCGGTGTTGATGCCCACCCCGCCGAGCACGCCGACCGACAGGGCCAGGCCCACCTTGCCCCACCAGTTCAGCCCGCCGTCGAAGCCCAGCCAGCCGAGGTCCGACGCGGTGAACAGGTAGGCACCCAGCACCACGCTGGCGTACTGGAACGGGATGTAGAGGTAGGTGCACCGCCGGTAGTACTTGTCGTTCTCGAGGCGCTCCATCACCTCGTCGGGCGGATTCTGGCCGTCCGGGCCGAAGAACCGGTCCAGCGTCGGCAGGAGGACGTAGAGCAGGATCGGGCCGATCCACAGCGGGACGATGGCCGCCGCGTGCCAGCCGGCACGGTTGCAGGCCCACACCAGCGGCAGCATCACGAACAGCGCCGTCGGGGCGATGAGGCCCATCAGCCACAGATGACGCTTCTTGTCGCGCCACTGCTCGACGGGCACGTGCGGTTGGGCGTGTGTCGTCACGGTCACCTCCATGTGAGAGCCATCACCAATCGCGATTGACTGTACGACGCTATTTGTCGCTTGTCTAGACACAGAGCTGTCTTTTGTAAATCGACGCTGCCCGCAACGGCGCGAGGCTGCGGGGGATCGCCGACCACGGCGATCTCCCCCGCAGCCTCGGCGGGGTGTGAAGGGGGCGTCAGGCAGGTGGCGCGGCGGCACCCTGACGGCGGCCGAGCACGGAATGTCGACGCCCGTACGCCAGGTACACCACGACGCCGATCACCATCCAGACGCCGAACCGCACCCAGGTGAGACCGGTGAGGTTGAGCATCAACCAGACACACGCCACGATCGACAGGATGGGCAACAGGGGCACAAGCGGGGCGCGGAACCCCCGGTGCAGGTCGGGACGCGTCCGGCGCAGCACGATCACTCCCGCCGACACCAGGACGAACGCGAACAGCGTCCCGACGTTGACCATCTCCTCCAGTCGGTCGACGGGGAACACCGACGCCGCGACCGCCACCACGAGGCCCACGACCACGGTGACGCGCACGGGTGTGCCCTGCCGGCTCGTCTTGGCCAACCGCCGCGGCAGCAGACCGTCGCGGGACATGGCGAACAGCACGCGGATCTGGCCCAGCAGCAGCACCATGACCACGGTGGTCAAACCGGCAAGGGCACCCACCGAGATGACCTTGGCCGCCCAGTCGACGCCGTTGGCGGTGAACGCCGACGCCAGATTGGCCTGGCCGTCCGGCCCCGTCCTGAGTTCGGTGTAGGACACCATGCCCGACAGCACCACCGACACCGCGACGTAGAGCACGGTGACGATGGCCAGCGAGAACAAGATCCCGCGCGGGACGTCGCGTTGCGGGTTCTTGGTCTCCTCCGCCGTGGTGGCGACGATGTCGAACCCGATGAACGCGAAGAACACGATGGACGCGCCCGCCAACAGCCCGTACCAGCCGTAGGTGCTGCCCTCGGCACCGGTCAGCAGCGAGAACACCGACTGCTCCAAACCGCTGCCCGACGACTCACCGGATTCCGCAGGCGGGATGAAGGGCGTGTAGTTGGCGGCCTTGACGTAGAACGCCCCCACCACGACCACCAGCAGCACCACCGTCACCTTGATCGCGGTGATCACCGCGCTGACGCCTGCCGACAGCTTGGTGCCGCGCGCCAGCAGCACGCACAGCACCCCGATGATCACCAACGCCCCCCAGTCCAGCGTCACGGGACCGAGATCGACCGTGCCACCGGAGAATCCGAACACCGAGCCCAGATACGACGACCACCCCTTGGCCACCACCGCCGCGGCCACGGCGAACTCCAAGATCAGATCCCAGCCGATGATCCAAGCGACGAACTCACCGAACGTCGCATAGGAGAACGTGTACGCGCTGCCGGCCACCGGCACGGTGGAGGCGAACTCGGCGTAGCAGATCGCGGCGAGCCCGCACGTGATGGCCGCGATCACGAACGACAGCGAGATGGCGGGTCCGGTGAGGTTGCCGGCCGTCGACGCGGTGATGGTGAAGATGCCCGCGCCGATCACCACCGACACGCCGAATATCGTCAGATCGCGCCAGGTCAGATCCTTGCGCAACCGGGTTTCGGGTTCGTCGGTGTCGGCGATCGATCGCTCGACCGACTTGATCCGCCATCGGTCCGTCATGAATTCGACATCCTTCCGCAGGCTGTGACCAGCGACCCTAGCGGGGTACCGTCGGACGCGATGGGCGAACACGCAATCGTGATGGGCGGCAGTCTCGCAGGGCTCTGCGCGGCCGCCGTGCTCTCCGAGCACTACCGACGCGTCACGATCTACGAGCGGGACACGCTGCCCACCGGCCCCGACCACCGCACCGCGGTGCCCCAGGGCCGGCACGTGCACTTGCTGATGGCGCGCGGCGCCGCGGAATACGAGAAGCTGTTCCCCGGACTGCTCGACGACATGGTGGCCGCGGGCGTCCCGATGCTCGAGAACCGTCCCGACTGCATCCACTTCGGCGCTGCCGGCCACGTGCTGGGCACCGCGACGACGCTGCGCCGACCGTTCACCGCGTACGTGCCGAGTCGGCCGCACCTGGAATGGCAGATCCGACGGCGCGCGCTGGCCATCCCCAACGTCGAACTCGTCAACGAGGCCGTCAGCGAGCCCTGGTACGACGCCGGCCGCCGCCGTGTCGTCGGCGTGCGCCTGGACGCATCGACCGCGGTCGCCGCGGATCTGGTGATCGACGCCACCGGGCGCGGCACCCGACTCCCGATGTGGCTGCAGCAGTGGGGTTTCGGACGCCCCCGCGAGGACACCGTCGACGTCGGCATCGCCTACGCCACCCACCAGGTCCGCATCCCGCCCGGGCTGATGGAAGAGAAGGTCGTGGTGGCGGGGGCCTCGCGCACCGTGCCGTGGGGCCTGGGGCTGCTGTACTACGAGGACGGCACCTGGGGACTGACGACGTACGGAACCGCCAACGTGGCCCCGCCGCACGACTTCGCCGGCATGTGCGCGTTGGCGGACCGCATTCTGCCGGAACGCTTCTCGCGAGCGATCCGGCAGGGCGAGCCCATCGGAGACGTGGCGCTGCACAAGTACCCCACCAGCAGATGGCGCCGATTCGACCGGATGGACCGCCTGCCCGACGGCATCCTCGCATTCGGCGATGCCGTCGTCTCGTTCAACCCCACGTTCGGCCAGGGCATGACGATGACGGCCATCCAGGCGCACAACCTGGCCGACGTGCTGAGCGCAGGCGACGCCGACATGCCGCGGCGGTTCCACGCGGCGACGGCCAAGACCACCTTCCCGGTGTGGACCATGACCGCGATCGGCGACATCGCGCTGCACAACGCCACCGGCGACACCAAGTGGTGGTACCGGCCGGTGGGCAGCCTGTTCGACCAGTTCCTGGGCGCCGCCGAAACGGATCACGTGCTGGCCGAATGGTTCCTGCGTCGCTTCAGCCTGCTCGACAGCCTGTACATGGTGCCCTCGCCGCGGCTGGTGGCCCGCACGATCAAGCACAACGCCGGCGCGTGGCTCGCCGAACGGCGCAACGAGCGCGACCGCGTCGCCGCCTGACCGCCCTTGCCTAACCGCCGACGGTGGTGCGGAACAGCGTGCTGGGCCGGTCGGCCACCAAGCGGATCGGGCCGTCATCGGCCGCCACCCACGCCGCCGCCCCCCGCTCGAGGGTCAACACGTTCGACTTGGCGTGCACGGTCACCGAACCCTCGGTGCACAGCAGCACCTGCGGACCGTCGTGGCGCGCCGGCGCGTCGATCTCGTGCCCCAGGTGCTCACCGTCGAGGCGCACCACCGACACCGCGAATTCCGCTGCGGGCGTGTCGTATACGAGTTCCAGACCGTCGCCGGTGACCCGCGGGGTGATGGTGGCGTCGGGGGTCGGCGTGAAGTCGAGCACGCGCAGCAGCTCCGGCACGTCCACGTGCTTGGGGGTCAGCCCGCCCCGAAGCACGTTGTCGGAGTTGGCCATCACCTCGAACCCCATGCCGTGCAAATAGGCGTGCAAGTTTCCCGCCGGGAGGTAGATGCCCTCACCCTCGGTCAAGCTGATGCGGTTCAGCAGCATCGCCGCGAGCACGCCCGCATCCCCGGGATACCGCTCCCCCAGTTCCAGGATGGTCTTGGCCTCCGCCCCGAACGTCGTGTCGCCGGAACGGATGTAGCTGACCGCGCCGTCGAGCACCGCGGGCACCAAGACGTCGAGATCCGGCTGCGGCGCGGTGATCCACGTGGTGAACAGTGCCCGTAGGCCATCGGCATCGGGTTGACCCTCGAGCAGCGCGATGAAGGGATCGAGTGCAGGCACGCCGAGAGCCCGCATCAACTCGATGCTGCCCGCCGCGGGCCGGAAGCCGGCCAGCGCCTCGAAGGGGCCGAGCGCGACGATCAATTCGGGCTTGTGGCTACGGTCGCGGTAGTTGCGCGTCGGGCCGTTGACCGGAATGCCGAGCGCGTCCTCGCGCAGGTAGCCTTCCAGCGCCTGCGCCGCGCTCGGGTGAGCCTGCAGCGAGAGCGGCTCGTCGGCGGCGAGCACCTTGGCCAGGAACGGCAGCGCATCCCCGAAGCGCTCGCGGGCCGACACCCCCAACTGGCCCTCGGGATCGGCGGAGATCGCGTCGAGCAGCGAGTGCTCGCCGTCCTCACCGGCCAGGAACGCCGGATCTCCCGGGTGCGCGCCCAACCACAGCTCCGCCTCGGGGTGAATCGTCGGACTCGGCCTTCCGGTGAAGTCCGCGATCGCGGTGCGCGACCCCCACGCGTACTTCCGGAGTGCACCTCGTAACAGGTCCACGTGTCTAACCTCGAACCAATCGCACGTACACGGCCGCCATTTCTAGACGTACCGCCATCATCGCCAACTGTTGCTCCAGCCGCCCGTTCGGCGGCGCCACCCCCGCGGCGCCCGGTCCCGGACCGTCGAAGCCCGAACCGTCGAAGCCCGGACCGTCCCCGCCGTCGGCGGCGGGCCCCACGTCGTTGGCGCTGACCGTGGTGACGTCGTCGTAGCCGCTCAGTCGCGTGACCACCATCGGCCGGTCCTCGTCACTGGTCAGCACCACGCTGCGGACCCGTGAGGGCAGGGGGCCGTCGATCTCCTCGTCGTGGAACAGCGACGTCTCCGCGGCGGCACCCCGGGACATTCCACCGCGCAGGGCCACCACGAGGTCGGAGAGCCCCGTCGCGGCCACCGGGCGCTGCGCGACCCGCAACAGCACCGCGCTCACGTGCCGGGCCAGGGCCAGCATGGGCGCGTCGTGGCCCGCGAGCACCACCGTCGGAGCCGCCAAGCGATCGGCGAGGGCCTTGGCCGGGTTGGTGAACAGATCTCGGCGCGCGCTGTTGCGCAGCGCCTCGGCGTCGAGTTGGTCGGCCAACTCCGCCACGTTCACCTGCATCCCCGGGTCCACCACGTCCAGCGCGATCAGGCCCGCGGCCAGGTAGCGGGCCAGGCCGAAGTCGTCGGGCACGGGCAGCCGGGGCGCCAACACCGCCGCGCGGCCGGCGGCGGCATCGCGCAGCGGTCCCTCGTCGGGGGCCACCACCAGCACCCGCGCACCGCGGCGCACCCCGGTGGCGACGGCGGTCACCAGCACGGGATCGCCGGCATCGTCACCGGCCACCACCAACACGTCGAGCGCCCCGATCCACGGGGGCACCTCGGCGGCCAGGACGATCGGCGCCACGATCGACGCGCCCAGCGCGGCCGCCAACATGGCCCCCGCCGCCTCGGCCGGGCCCCGCGCGGCCACCCAGATCACCGTGCGGGGCGGGCCGTCGGCCCGCAGCCGCTCGAACAACCCCTCTTCGTGGGCGGCGGCCGTCGCGCGCATCTGCGCACCCGCCATCGACGCCGCGCGCAGCAGACCCTGGCGATCGGCGTCGAGCAGGCCCTGGGCGTCGTCGAGATCGACGACGACCGCGCCCGCGCGTGGATCGGCACTCACGGTGCCGGCTCGCGACTTTCGGCGACGTCCGCTCGGCCGGCAGCACCCACGGCCGCGATCTGGTCACCGACTCCGGCGACGATCTGCGCCACCTCGGCGGCGGTCCTGGCTTCGACGTTCAACCTCAGCAGCGGCTCGGTGTTGGACGTGCGCAGGTTGAACCAGCAGTCGTCGCCCAGGTCGACGGTCACCCCGTCGAGGTGGTCCAGCGCCTGGATGCGGCCGTCGAAGGACTTCAGCACCGCGTCCACGCATGCCGGCGCATCGGCGACCGTGAAGTTGATCTCGCCGGACGCCTCGTAGCGCTGGTAGTCCGCCATGAACTCCGACAGGGGACGGTCCTGCTCGCCGAGTGCGGCCAGCACGTGCAGGGCGGCCAGCATGCCCGAGTCGGCACCCCAGAAGTCGCGGAAGTAGTAGTGCGCCGAATGCTCGCCGCCGAATATCGCCCCCGTCTCGGCCATCAGCGCCTTGATGTAGGAGTGCCCCACCCGCGACCGCACCGCGGTACCGCCCCGTTCGACGATCAGCTCGGGGACCGCCCGCGAGGTGATCAGGTTGTGGATGACGGTGGCGCCGATCTCGCGACCCAGTTCGCGCCCCGCCACCAAGGCCGTCACCGCGGACGGCGAGACCGGGGACCCCGTCTCGTCGACGACGAAGCACCGGTCCGCATCACCGTCGAACGCCAGGCCGATGTCCGCCCCGGTGGCCACGACGTGGCGCTGCAGGTCCACCAGGTTGGCGGGGTCCAGGGGGTTGGCCTCGTGGTTGGGGAACGTTCCGTCGAGGTCGAAGTACAGGGGCAGCAGCGTGATGCCCGGGATCGGGCCGAGCACGGCAGGCGAGGTGTGCCCACCCATCCCGTTGCCTGCGTCGACGGCGACGCGCAGCGGTCGCCCACCCGACAGGTTCACCAGCGAGCGCAGGAACTCCCCGTATTCGGTCAGCACGTCGCGGTCGGTGATGGTGCCGGGCGTTGCGTCCGAGGCCGGCACGCCGTCGATGACCTCGTCGGAGATGGTCGCGAGCCCGCTGTCCTTGCCGACGGGCTTGGCCCCGGCGCGACACAGCTTGATGCCGTTGTAGGCCGCCGGGTTGTGGCTCGCGGTGAACATGGCGCCCGGGCAGTCGAGCAGCCCCGAGGCGAAGTACAGCTGATCGGTGGACGCCAGCCCGATGCGCACCACGTCGAGGCCCTGGGCAACCACGCCGTCGGCAAACGCCGCGGCGAGCGCGGGCGAACTCGACCGCATGTCGTAGCCGATCACGACCTGCGTGGCGCCGGGGTCGGTCTCGTCGCGAACCAGCCGTGCGAACGCGCCGCCGACGTCGCGCACGAATGCCTCGTCGATCTGCTCGCCGACGAGCCCGCGCACGTCATAGGCCTTGATGACCCGGTGGACAGCCGCAGCGGGCCGAGACATAAGGGCTCCTAGCAACACGTGACGGACGACGGCGGTCCCCGGTGGAGGAGCGCCATGGACACCACCCTATCGGCTCGCGATTCGTCGTGTGGGGGGTCACACCGGCCTGCCGGGATTCCGCGTCGGTCCTCGGGTCGGCTAATCCGTCGGATCGGGCAGCACGCGAAGATGACCGCGCCTGCGGCCGTTCTGCTCGGGGCGTCGCACGGGCGCGGCGACCGCGGCGCCACCGGACAGGCCCGGGGGCGGATCGGAGAAGCCGGCAACCACCGAGCCCGGCGCGGACGACGGCCCGCGACCGGGATCGCGGCCTTCCCGGACGGCGTCGGCGAGAGCCACCAGATCGTCGTCGTCGGTGTGCGAGGGCAGTGGGCCCGCGTGCCGGACCAGCTCCCATCCGCGGGGAGCGGTGATGCGGCTCGCATGCATGACGCACAAGTCCCACGAATGCGGTTCGGACACCGTCGCCAGCGGGCCGACGACCGCGGTCGAATCCGAGTAGACGAAGGTCAGCGTCGCCACGGCGTAGTGCGGGCACCCAGGCCGGCAGCAGCGACGAGGAACGTTCACGGTTAGGAGGCTATCGCGCGGGCTCATGACGCGGCGCCGGACACGCGCAGGGATCCGGCGGCCGATCCCATACCGTTACGATCGGCCGATGGCGACGCGACACCCATCGAGGTCACGCCGGGGAAGAGGCATGCGAGGCGCATTGCTACCCCCGACCGTCCCGGGCTGGCGCAGCAGGGCCGAGCGCTTCGACATGGCGGTGCTCGAGGCCTACGAGCCGATCGAGCGACGCTGGCACGAACGGGTGGCCGAGCTGGACGTGGCGGTGGACGAGATTCCCCGGATCGCGCCGCGCGACCCCGACAGCGTGCAGTGGCCGCCCGAGGTGGTGGCCGACGGGCCGGTGGCGCTCGCCCGGCTCATCCCGGCGGGCGTGGACGTGCGAGGAAACTCCACTCGCGCGCGAATCGTGGTGTTCCGCAAGCCAATCGAGCGGCGCGCCAAGGACGTCGACGATTTGGCGGATTTGTTGCACGACATTCTGGTGGCTCAAGTGGCGACATTCCTGGGGGTCGAACCGTCGGTGATCGATCCGACGATCGACGACGAGGACTAGCGGACGACGGTGGGCGCTGGGCTCAGATGATGCCGCGCTTGAGCCGTCGACGCTCGCGCTCGGACAACCCGCCCCAGATGCCGAACCGCTCGTCGTTGGCCAACGCGTACTCGAGGCACTTGTCGCGCACCTCGCACCCGAGGCAGATTCGCTTCGCCTCGCGGGTGGAGCCACCCTTCTCGGGGAAGAACGCCTCAGGGTCGGTCTGCGCGCACAGCGCATTCTCCTGCCACTGATCGTCTTCTTCGTCGAGGGCGTCGGTCGCCCCGGTCTCGAATCGCTCCGGCACCAAACTCAACTGCGGCCGCCCCGGTGTGACGAACTGGGCCGGTCCCGTGTTGGTGCGCGGTGCGTTGCCTACCGAGCCGAGCATCCTGCCGTCGTACTGCACCACGCTGTCGAAATCGACACGCTCATAAGACATCTTCCGCCTCCTCACCTGGTCTCGTAGATCGTTCACTGCCGCCGCACCCCCCTGATGTTGGCGTGCGACCAAATTGAATTCGAACAAGTGATCGAATCTCGGTCTGCGACACCGGAACCGGCCGGCCAACCGCGAAATGACACTGGTGTGATTAGACACGGGTTAGCTGCGAGGGTCAAGCCGAATGAGCGGATTTCATATCATCCCGTGACCAAACTCCGGCGCGTCGACCGATCGGCGTGTCGGTCACAGATCGCCCACGATCGGCACGTCGACGCGACGAGGGCCTAATGTCGATGAACGTGAAGGTGACAGCTCTCGTCGGCGGCGTCGGCGGCGCACGGTTCCTGCTGGGCGTGCAAAGGTTGCTGGGGCTCGGCCAGTTCACTGATGACAGTGCCGGTTCCACGGCCGTTTCCCGTGCCGGTTCCGATGAGTCCGACGGCGTCCGCGAGCATTCGCTGACCGCCGTCGTCAACGTCGGCGACGACGCCTGGATGCACGGGGTACGCATCTGTCCCGACCTCGACACGTGCATGTACACCCTCGGCGGCGGCATCGATCCCGAGCGCGGCTGGGGTCACGCCAACGAAACGTGGCATGCCAAGGAGGAACTCGCCGCGTACGGCGTGCAACCGGACTGGTTCGGGCTCGGCGACCGCGATCTGGCCACCCACCTGGTACGCAGCCAGATGCTGCGCGCCGGCTACCCCCTCTCACAGGTGACCGAGGCGCTCTGCGCCCGCTGGCAACCCGGGGCACGGTTGCTACCCGTCAGCGACGACCGCAGTGAAACCCACGTGGTGGTAACGGTTCCCGGCGACGACTCCCACGGTCACGCCGCACCGGGTGACGGTGAGGTAGAGGGTGAGGGTGAGCGCAAGGCCATTCACTTTCAGGAGTGGTGGGTGCGCTACCGCGCCGCCATCCCGACGCACGGTTTCGCGTTCGTGGGCTCGGACAAGGCCACGCTGGCCCCCGGAGTGGCCGAGGCCGTCGCCGACGCGGACGTGATCCTCATCGCGCCGTCCAACCCCGTCGTCAGCATCGGAGCCATCCTGGCCATCCCCGGCATGCGGGCGGCGTTGCGCGCCACGCCGGCGCCGGTGATCGGATACTCCCCCATCGTCGCCGGGCGCGCCCTGCGGGGCATGGCCGACGAGTGCCTGTCGGTGATCGGCGTCGAGACCAGTTCGCAGGCCGTCGGCGCCCACTACGGCGCCCGCAGCGGTGTCGGTCTCCTGGACGGCTGGCTCGTCGACGAGGGTGACGAGGCACGCATCGACGGCGTCGACGTGCGGGCCGTCCCGCTGCTGATGACCGACCCCGATGCCACCGCGGCGATGGTGCGCAGCGGGCTGCAGCTGGCGGGGTTGTCGTGAGCGGCGAGCACGGCGCGGCCGCGGCGATCGAGGTGCTCCCGATCGCCGGCCTTCCCGAGTTCCGGCCCGGTGACGACGTCGCCGCCGCCATCGCCACGGCCGCACCCTGGTTGCGCGACGACGACGTCGTGGTGGTGACCAGCAAGGTGCTGTCGAAGAGCGAGGGCCGAATGGTGCCGGCACCCACCGATCCAGAGCAACGAGATGCCCTGCGCCGCAAGTTGATCGACGGCGAGGCCGTGCGCGTACTGGCCCGCAAGGGCAAGACCTTGATCACCGAGAACGCCATTGGCCTGATCCAGGCAGCCGCGGGCGTGGACGGTTCCAACGTCGACTCCGGCGAACTCGCGCTGCTGCCGACCGATCCCGACGGAAGCGCCGCCGCGCTGCGCAGCCGGCTGCGCGAGTTGCTCGGCGTCACCGTCGCCGTCGTCGTCACCGACACCATGGGCCGTGCGTGGCGCACCGGCCAGACCGACGTCGCGATCGGCGCCTCCGGGCTGGCGGTGCTGCACGGCTACGCCGGTTCCCGCGACGAGCACGGCAACGAGCTGGTGGTCACCGAGATCGCCGTCGCCGACGAGATCGCCGCGGCCGCCGACCTGGTCAAGGGCAAGCTGACCGCGATCCCGGTCGCCGTGGTGCGCGGACTCACACCGGTCGACGACGGCTCCACCGGCCACACGCTGGTCCGCGCCGGTGAGGAGGACCTGTTCTGGCTCGGCACGGCGGAGGCCATCGCGATGGGCCGCTCCCAAGCCCAACTGCTGCGCCGTTCGGTGCGCCACTTCTCCCCCGACCCCGTCGATCCGGCGCTGATCGAGGCCGCCGTCGGCGAGGCCCTCACCGCACCCGCGCCGCACCACACCCGACCGGTGCGATTCGTCTGGGTCCGCGATCCTGCCCGCAGACGGCGGCTACTGGACGCCATGAAGGAGCGCTGGCGCGCGGACCTGCTGGCCGACGGCAGGCCCGCCGACGCCGTGGAACGCCGCGTGGCGCGCGGCCAGATCCTGTACGACGCGCCGGAACTCGTCATCCCGATGATGGTGCCCGACGGCGCGCACGCCTACCCGGACGCGCACCGCACCGCGGCCGAGCACACGATGTTCACCGTCGCCGTCGGCGCCGCCGTGCAGGCGCTGCTGGTCGGCCTCGCGGTGCGTGAGGTGGGCAGCTGCTGGATCGGGTCGACGATCTTCGCTGCCGACCTGGTGCGCACCGAGCTGGACCTGGACCCCACGTGGGAACCGTTGGGGGCCATCGCGATCGGCTACGCCGCGGATGGTGCGGCGGAGCCGCGGCCACCCGTGCCGACGGCGGACCTCCTGGTCGAGCGATGAGCGCGTGCGCGAAGAGCAGACGGCACCGATGAGCGCGTGCGCGAAGATCCGACGGTACCGATGAGCCTGCACGCGTCCGCCATCGACGTCCTGCGACGCTGGCAGCCGGGCGATCCCCAGCAGGACGCGCTGCGGCTGGCAGTGCTGGCCTTCGTGTTGGCCCGGCCCGACGCGTGCCTGCGCTCCTGCGCCCCGGGCCACGTCACCGCCTCGACGCTGCTGCTCGACCACACCGGCACGCATGCCCTGCTGACGCTGCACCCGCGGTTGGGCCGCTGGGTGCAACTCGGCGGGCATTGTGAGCCAAGCGATCCCGACTTGGTGGCCGCGGCCTACCGCGAGGCCGCCGAGGAATCCGGCATGCCCGACGTCACCGTCGAGCCGCTCCCGACCGCGGTGCACGTGCACGCGCTGACGTGTTCGCTGGGCGTGCCGACGCACCATCTGGACGTGCAGTTCGTCGCTCGTGCCGCCGCGGACGCGCAGCCGACGCGTAGCGCCGAGTCGCTCGACCTGCGCTGGTGGCCGCTGGACGCGTTGCCGGACGACGCCGACGAGGGCGTGCGGCATCTGGTGCGCGCCGCCCGCGACCGCTAGATGGCTAGACGTCGGTGGAGAACCGGATGCCGCCGTCCGGGATGGTGACGCCGGGCCACACCCGCGCACCGCGCAGCAGTTCGCAGCGGGCACCGATGTTGGCCCCGTCGCCGATCACGCCGTCGCGGATCAGGGCGCGCGGACCGATGCGCGCCCCGAAGCCGACGATGGATCGTTCGATGAACGCGCCCGCCTCGACGCGGGCGCCGTCGAAGATCACCGCCCCGTCCAGCCGTGCGCCGGGACCGATCTCGGCGCCGCGGCCGATCACCGTGCCGCCGATGAGCAGGGCACCGGGCGCCACCGACGCACCCTCGTGCACCAGTTCCTCGCCGCGGTGTCCGTGCAGTGCCGGCGACGGGGCGATGCCGCGCACCAGGTCGGCCGAGCCGCGCACGAAGTCTTCGGGAGTCCCCATGTCGCGCCAGTAGGTGGCGTCGACGTACCCGCACACCTTCAGACCGTCCGACAGCAGGGCGGGGAACACCTCGCGCTCCACCGACACCGCGCGGCCGGTGGGGATGCGGTCGATCACCTCGCGCTGGAACACGTAGCAGCCGGCGTTGATCTGGTCGGTCGGCGGATCCTGCGTCTTCTCCAGGAACGCCGTCACACCGCCATCGGAATCGGTTGGTACGCAACCGAACGCGCGCGGATCGCCCACCCGCACCAGGTGCAGCGTGACGTCGGCCGAGCGCTCGTGGTGGCTGGCCAGCAGCGCCCCGAGGTCGGCGCCGGACAGCACGTCGCCGTTGAACACCAGCGACGTGCCGAAGCGCAGCTTGGGGGCCACGTTGGCGATGCCGCCACCGGTACCCCGCGCCTCCTCCTCGAAGACGTACTCGATCTCCAGCCCCAGATCCGAACCGTCGCCGAACTCCTTCTCGAACACGTCGGCCTTGTACGACGTGCCGAGCACCACGTGCTTGATGCCCGCGGCGGCAATGCGACTCAGCAGGTGGGTGAGGAACGGCAGTCCCGCGGTCGGCAGCATCGGCTTGGGCGCCGACAGGGTCAGGGGCCGCAGGCGCGTGCCCTGTCCGCCCACCAGGATCACGGCATCCACCTCTGCCGGGTTGACCGCAGTTGCCACCATCAGCGCCGTCCCTTCGCCTGTTTGCGAACCGAGTTGCGTACGACCAGCCTCGCGCGGATGGCCAAGGCGGACCTGATGCTCCAGCGGAGCGGTGCCTGCCACCACCGCGGGTGGCGGTCGGCGAGGAAAGTGTAGGTGCTCACGTGATGGGCAGCCAAGTTGCGGGCGGGATCGCGTCCCGTGGAGTGGCCCTTGTCGTGCAACACCTCGGCCGACGGCACGTACACGTTGAGCCAGCCGGCGGCGGCCAGCCGATCTCCCAGGTCCACGTCCTCCATGTACATGAAGTAGCGGTCGTCGAAACCCTTGACGGCATCGAACGCGGAGCGCCTCAGCAAAAGACACGAGCCGGACAGCCAGCCGACGACTCGTTCGCTGGGCGCCGTGCGCTCCTGACGGTAGGCGGCCGTCCACGGGTTGGTCTTCCAGAACGGGCCCACCACGGCGTGCATGCCGCCACGCACCAGGCTGGGTTGATGGCGCGCCGACGGGTATACCGACCCGTCGGGGTCGCGGATCAGGGGGCCCAGCGCACCGGCCTGCGGCCAGCGCGCCGCGGCGGCGAGCATCTCGTCGATGCTGTCCGGACCCCACTGCACGTCGGGGTTGGCCACGACGAAGAACTCCGCGTCACCCGAATACGAGGGGTCGTGCAGGTATTCGGCCACCGCCCGGTTCACCGCGCCGCCGTACCCGAGGTTCGCCCCCGTGTGCAGCAGGCGCACGTTGTCGTGGTGCGCCACCGCGGCCTCCGGGCTGCCGTCGGTGGACCCGTTGTCGGCCAGCACCACCGTCACCGGGCGGGTGGTGGCGTGCGACAACGTGGCGAGGAACCGATCCAGATGCGGCCCCGGCGAATACGTCACCGTCACCACCACGAGTTCGTCGCTCACGCGTATGAGGCTATCCGGCCAGCGCGGCGGCCAGTGCGTCGCGCCAGTGTGGCAGCGGCCGCAACCCCGCCTCGACCGAACGCCGCGCGGACAGCGCCGAATACGGCGGCCGGGCCGCAGGCCGCGGGAACCGATCCGTGCCCACCGGCGACACCTGCTCGGGGTCGGCGCCCACCATCTCGTAGACCGCGCGGGCCTGCTCGTAGCGGCTGGTCTCCCCCGCGTTGGACGCATGCAGCAGCGGCGCGGCCACGGCCCCGTCGGCCACCTGCAGCAGCGCCTCGACCAGATCCGCCACCCAGGTGGGCGAACCGACCTGATCCGACACCACGCTCACTTGCGCCCCCTCCAGCGCCTTGCGCCGCATCACCGAGACGAAGTCGCTGCCGTCGACCCGGCCCGCGTAGATCCAGGACGTGCGCACCACGTGGGCATCGGGCATGGCCGTGAGCACCGCGGTCTCGCCGTCGAGCTTGCTGCGGCCGTACACCGACAGCGGCGCGGTGGCCGCGTCCACCTCGTAGGGGTGCGGTGCCGCGCCGCCGAAGTCACCGTCGAACACGTAGTCGGTGGACACGTGCACCAGACCCGCGCCGGCCTGCGCGCAGGCACGCGCGACGTGCCCCGGTCCGGTGGCGTTCACGGCGTGCGCGCGCTCGGCGTCCGTCTCGGCGTCGTCGACCTTGGTGTAGGCCGCGCAGTTCACCACGACGTCGCCGGCGGCGAGCCTGCCGTCGAGGGCAGCCGGGTCGGTGACGTCACATTGCGACGACGTCAGGGCCAGCACCTCTCGGCCACGACTGCGGCTCTGAGCTGCCAGAACGGTGCCGACCAGGCCGCCGGCACCGAGAATCACGATTCGATCGGACATGGCATGCAGTCTGGCACGCCGACTCGCCCTACCCGTTCGGCGGCCGTCTGCCCAGTAGCCTGGGCCAATGCCCGTTCATCTCGCCAGGACCGTCGCCGTCGTCTCGGCGCTGCTGGTGGTCATCGGCACCGGGTTCGCATGGGGCAAGATCCGCTCGTTCGAGTCCGGCATCAACCACATCAGTGCCGAGTCGCTCGGAGGCGGCGGCGAGGACGGCGCGATCGACATCCTGCTGGTCGGCATGGACAGTCGCACCGACGCCCACGGCAACCCGCTGTCGGCCGACGAGCTGGCCACCCTGCGGGCCGGCGACGACGTCGCGACCAACACCGACACCATCATCTTGGTCCGCATCCCCAACAACGGGAAGTCCGCCACCGCGATCTCGATCCCCCGCGACTCCTACGTCGAGGCTCCTGGCTTCGGCAAGACCAAGATCAACGGCGTCTTCGGTGCGGTGAAGCTCGAACAGATGAAGCAGCTCGTCGAGGTGGAGGGCGAGGACCCCGCCGTCGCCGAACCCAAGGCCGTCGAGAAGGGCCGCGAGGCGCTCATCAAGACCGTCGCCGACCTGACCGGCGTCACCGTCGACCACTACGCCGAGATCGGGCTGCTGGGCTTCGCGCTCATCACCGACGCCCTCGGCGGTGTCGACGTCTGCCTCAAAGACCCGGTCTACGAACCCCTTTCGGGTGCGGACTTCCCCGCAGGCTGGCAGAAGCTGAACGGCCCGCAGGCGCTGAGCTTCGTACGGCAACGCCACGACCTGCCTCGCGGCGACCTCGACCGCGTCACCCGCCAGCAGGCGGTCATGGCTTCCCTTGCCCATCAGGTGATCTCGAGCAAGACGTTGTCGAGCCCCGCCACGCTCAACCGGCTGCAGGCCGCCGTGCAGCGCTCGGTCGTACTGTCCGAGGGCTGGGACGTCATGGACTTCGTGGAACAGCTGCAGAACCTCGCCGCGGGCAACGTCGCCTTCGCGACCATCCCGGTGCTCGCCGAGGACGGCTGGAGCGACGACGGCATGCAGAGCGTCGTGCGCGTCGACCCCGCCGCGGTGCGCGAATGGGTCACCGGCCTGCTGCAAGACCAGGACCAGGGCAAGACCGAACAGCTCGCCTACTCCCCGGACAAGACCGCCGTCGACGTCGTCAACGACACCGACATCAACGGGCTGGCGGCCTCCGTGCAGCAGGTGCTCACCGCCAAGGGATTCACCGCGGGCAACGTCGGCAACAACGACGCCGCACACGTCGACAAGAGCCAGGTCCAGGTCGCCAAGACCGACGACCTCGGCGCGCAGGCCATCGCCAAGGAACTCGGCGGGCTTCCGGTCGTGGAGGACGGGGCGATCCAGGCCGGCACCGTGCGGGTGGTGCTGGGCGCCGACTACACCGGGCCCGGCTCCGGCCTGGGCGGCCAGGAAGACCCGTCGACCGTCGGGCTCGACGCAGGCGACGGCGCGTCGGCGGCCACCAGCAGCACCACCGACGCAGCCGCCACCACCCCGCTGACCTCACCGGTGATCACCGCCGGATCGGACGACCCGGCATGCGTGAACTGACCCTGAGCGCGGCGCTGCTCGACGAGCGCCTCGGCACCGCGCCCACCGCTCCCGCCATCACCTACTACGACGACGCGACCGGTGAACGCATCGAGCTGTCGGCGGTCACGCTGGCCAACTGGGCGGCCAAGACCGCGAACCTGCTGCGGGACGAATTCGGCGTCGGCCCCGGCAGCCGCGTCGCGGTGCTGCTCCCCGCGCACTGGCAGACCGCGGGCGTGCTGCTCGGCATCTGGTACGTCGGCGCCGAAGCGGTCGTGGGACGGTCGGATTGGCAGGGTGACTGCGACGTCGCCGCGACCACCGTCGACCGCCTCGACGAGGCCGACACCGCGGTCGTGCCCTTGGGCGAGGTCGTGGTGCTGTCGCTGGACCCGTTCGGCAAGCCGGCCGAGGGGCTGCCGGTGGGCGTCACCGACTACGCCACGTCGGTGCGCGTGCACGGCGATCAGATCGTCCCCGAGGCCCGGCCGGGCCCGGCGCTGGCCGGCCGCAGCCCCGCC
>NZ_JBYVYK010000058.1:0-36519 GCF_058148405.1 Mycobacterium sp. DHQP2018-32-09
CGTCCTGGGGCGGTGCGTCGGCGGGCGGCGCTCCGGGCGCGGGGGGTGGGCCAGCCGGTGGGCCGTTGAGGAACGTGTTGCCCTGCGGCGGCGGCGCGGTGCCGTCCGACGGCGTGGCGGTGCCGGATCCGGAGGGGGAGTTGGTCGCGGACGGGTTGGCGGTCGTGCTGCCCTGGTCGGGGAGGTGCTGGTTGGAGCCGCCCTGCTGTGAGTTGGAGCCGGAGTTCGCGCCGGAGGAGCCCGACTGGCCCTGGTCGCTGAGGTCGATCTCGGACGACATCTGGTTCGACGTGTCCGGCATGGGGATGGGCGGCAGGTTGAGCCGTTCCTCGGGGATGTCCGGCGGCGGGACGGGTGGCTGGCCGTTGATGAGGAGCGGCCCCTTGGCGCTGTTGAGCAGCGTCGACCAGCCGCCGTTGCCGAGTGTCGCGCCGATGCTGCAGGACACCTGGTGGCTGCCGGCGGTCCAGCTGGGTAGCGAGATGGTGCCGTAGATCAGCGTCAGCGTGGTGTTGCGCAGTGCGATGGGGGCCAGGTAGGCGTCGGTCTGGCGGGTGCACTCGTCCTTGATGAAGGCGTCCTGGTCGGCGTCCGACGGGAGCGGGCCCGGGAACTTCTGCGACAGGTCGACGGCGCCGGTGACCTCCATGGCGTGCGGTGCCGCGCAGTCGACGGGGATGTCGGTGGGCTGGTTGGTGGCGGGGTCGATGCCCAGGCAGGTGCCCGGTGACCACACCTGCGACTGGTCGAGGGCGGCGACCTTGCCCTTGAACGACAGCTGCTGGTTGTTGGGGCCGGGTAGTTGCAGGCCGCACAGCATGCGGCGCTCGCCCTTCTGACGCCACGCCCGGTCGCCCGACCACAGCAGGCTGACGGTGAACTTGCCGTTCGGGTCGAACTTGGGACCCAGGTAGTTCCTGGCGGCCGCACTGCACTGCTCCTGGCTGATCTGCTGGATGCGTGCCTGCGAGGGCGGTGCGGCGTCGGGGCCGTATTCGCTGCCCGGGAACGTGCTCATGTCGATGGACTCGGCCACCTCGAAGCGGTGGTCGGCCGAGCAGTCGACGATCTCGGCGGCATCGGGCGTGCGCTCGGGCCAGTTCAGGCAGTCGCCGCTCTTGGCGTTGTCGAACGTGTCGGTGGTGCGCGACCCCAGCGCGGTGCCGGTGGTCAGCGCGCCGATGGGCCCTGCACCGGTACCCGCGGGCAGGGCGGTGAGCAGGCCGGCGATCAGCAGTCCGCCGAGGGCGGTGAGCAGCAGACCGCGGCGAGTGCCGTTGGACTGCAGGCTGCGCAGCCAGGCGCGACCGCGCGCGGCCCGCGAGGCCCGGGCGGCCCGGGTGGCCTCGGCGGCCTGCTGTTCCTCCAGGCTCGGTGCTTCGAACATCCGGTCCATTGTGACAGGCGCGTCGAGTCGTGGGGCAAGAGATGCAGTTGTAACGTTATGTGGTTGACGCTTGCCGACCTCGCTGCGACTGCCGTGGTCGCCGAAAAGTAGGGTCGAGGCCGTGATCGACCTCAAGCTCCTGCGTGACGATCCGGACCGCGTGCGCGCCTCGCAGCGGGCGCGCGGTGAGGATCCCGCCCTCGTCGACGCCCTCCTCGACGCCGACGCCGCCCGCCGCGCCGCGATCTCCACCGCGGACACCTTGCGTGCCGAGCAGAAGGCCGCGAGCAAGCGGGTGGGCGCGGCGTCGCCCGACGAGCGGCCCGTCCTGCTGGCGCACGCCAAGGGCCTCGCCGACCGGGTGAAGGCCGCCGAGGCCGAACAGCTGCTGGCCGAGCAGTCGTTCACCGCCGCGCACATGGCGATCGGCAACGTCATCATCGACGGCGTGCCCGCGGGCGGGGAGGACGACTTCGTGGTCCTCGAGACGGTCGGGGAGCCCCCGGCCCTCGAGAACCCCAAGGACCACCTCGAGTTGGGCGAGAGCCTCGGTCTGATCGACATGGAGCGCGGGGCCAAGGTGTCGGGCTCGCGGTTCTACTTCCTCACCGGCGTGGGCGCGCTGCTGCAGCTCGGCATCATGCAGCTGGCCGTGCGCACGGCCACCGAGCACGGGTTCTCACTGATGATCCCGCCGGTGCTGGTGCGTCCCGAGGTGATGTCGGGCACCGGGTTCCTCGGTGCCCACGCTGACGAGATCTACCGCCTGGAAGCCGACGACATGTACCTCGTCGGGACGTCGGAAGTGCCGCTGGCCGGCTATCACTCCGACGAGATCATCGATCTGTCGGACGGGCCGCTGCGCTACGCGGGTTGGTCGTCGTGCTTCCGCAGGGAGGCGGGCAGCTACGGCAAGGACACCCGCGGCATCATCCGCGTGCACCAGTTCGACAAGGTAGAGGGCTTCGTCTACTGCACGCCCGCCGATGCCGAGGCCGAACACCAGCGGCTGCTGAACGTGGAGCGCGAGATGTTGGCCAAGATCGAGGTGCCGTACCGCGTCATCGACGTGGCCGCGGGGGACCTGGGCTCGTCGGCTGCCCGCAAGTTCGACTGCGAGGCATGGGTGCCCACGCAGGGCACCTACCGCGAACTCACGTCGACGTCGAATTGCACGACGTTCCAGGCGCGTCGGCTGTCGACGCGCTACCGCGACGAGAACGGCAAGCCGCAGATCGCCGCGACACTCAACGGAACGCTGGCCACCACGCGGTGGCTGGTCGCCATCTTGGAGAATCACCAGCAGCCCGACGGCAGCGTGCGAGTGCCGGAGGCGTTGGTGCCCTACGTGGGAAGGTCGGTGATCTCGTCGTCATGAGCGAGCGTGCGAGCGAATCGAAGGCCGCGAGCGAGCGTGCGAGCGAATCGAAGGCCGCGAGCGAGCGTGCGAGCGAACTCAAGCTGGTCGACGTCGACCTCGAGGAGTTGTCGGGGTGGTTCGGCCTCGGCGTGGCGGGCAACTTCGCCGGGCACCTCGAGCAGGCGGGGGAGTCGGTGGACTTCGTCAACGTCAGCAGCGAGGGCAACGCCCCGAAGGGCATCTTCCCGTGGTACGCCCCGGGCGTCGACGGCTTCCTCGGGGAGTTCCCGCTGTCGCACGACACCATCCGGTTGCCTGCCAGCGACGCGCCGCTGAACCTGCAGATCGAGCCCGAGGTGGGCTTGGCGTGCGAGGTCGCGTGGCAGGGCGACACCGTGGCGTCGTTGCGGCCGTTCGCGCTGGGCGCCTTCAACGACTGCTCGATCCGCAGGCCCAACGCGCCGAAGATCAGCCACAAGAAGAACTGGGGGCCGGCGTCCAAGGGCGTGGCGGCCACGTTCTTCGACGTCGGCGATCTGACGCCCGACGGCCCGACGGCCACGCTGCGCCTGGTGTGCCACCTGCTGACCGCCGCCGGTGAGGAGCATGCGTACGGCGTCGACAGCCCGCTGCTGGGCTACTCCTACTACGGCGAGGTGCTGCTCGACTGGGTCACGGAACGGCTGGCCAACCAGAAGGGGTCACCGGAGACGCCGCTGGAGGACGTCGGCGCGCTGATGGTGGCCGCGGGACGCCCGGAGCGCGTGCTGATCGGCATCGGCGCGACGCGGTACACCGCGCTGGGTGAGACCACGTACCTGCAGCCGGGTGACCAGTCGGTCGTGCGGGTGTACGACACGGCGTCCGACGTCGTCTCGGAGCTGCGCCAGACGGTCACGGGGTAGCCGGCCACCCGTACCGGCGGCGCGCTCATGGCCAAGTCGTTCACGTTGGTGCAGCTGCGGTACTTCACCGTGGTGGCCCGGCTGGAGAACATGCGCGCGGCCGCCTACGAACTCAACGTCACGCAGTCGACGCTGTCGGCGGCCATCGGTCAGCTGGAGCGCGAGGTGGGCGTGCAGCTGTTCCACCGGCGCTCCAACCGCGGGCTGCGGTTGACGCCCGCGGGCAGACGGTTGCTGATCGGTGCCAGGACCGTGCTGGAGGACGCCGACCTGCTCTACCACTCGGTGCGGGCCGAGCGGGAGGAGCTGGCGGGGGATCTGGTGGCGGGCATCTTCTCGCCGCTGGCACCGTTCTTGGCGCCGAAGATCCTGGTGGAGTTCGAGCGGCGGCATCCCGAGGTGACGTTGAGTTTCCTGGAGGCCGATCAGGAGACGCTGATCCGCGCCCTGAACGAGGGCACGTGTGAGACGGCGCTGATGTACGACCTGGGTCTGGGGCCCGACGTCGAGTACCGGGTGTTGCAGCAGGTGCCGCCGCACCTGCTGGTGTCGGAGAACCACCCGCGCGCGGCCACGCCGGACGTGCCGGTGCACCTGCGGGAGTTCGAGTCCGAGCCGTTCATCCTGTTGGACCTCAAGCACAGTCGGGAGTACTACCTCGACATCTTCAAGCGGTTGGGGGTGCGGCCCCGGGTGCGGCACCTGGTGTCGGGATACGAGACGGTGCGCTCGTACGTGAGCATGGGGCACGGGTACTCGCTGCTGAACTGGCGTCTGCTGCGCGACGTCACGTACGCCGGCGGGCGGGTGGTGCCGCTGGAGCTGGCCGACGAGCTGCCGCCGACCGAGTTGGTGCTGGTGCGGCTGCGTGACGGCAGGCCGACACGCAAATCGCTTGCCTTCGAGGAGATCTGCGCGGACCTGCTGGCGGACTGAGCCCGCGGCCGCGCGCTCTGATCGATTTCTTCGATCAGAGGGTTCAGTCTTTTTCGTTGGACTCGTTCGGGTGAGGCTCGACACACTGGCTCGACACGCATGCTCCACGGTGCGAGACCCACCCATCGACGAGAAGAGGCGGTCATGCAGACGAGCGAAGGCTCTACTGCCGACACGACGACGCAGGCACACCCGCCGGCTGCCCCGGCGCCGTCGGGCATGCAGAAGCGCGTGCTGGCCGGCGGCAGCATCGGCCAGTTCATCGAGTTCTACGACTTCACGCTGTACGGCTTGTCCGCGGTCACGCTGTCGCACCTGTTCTTTCCCGGCGAGAACGCGCTGGCCGGGCTGCTGGCCACCTTCGCCACCTTCGGCGTCGCGTTCCTGGTGCGCCCACTGGGCGGGCTGTTCTTCGGAGCGCTCGGCGACCGCATCGGCAGGCGCAAGGTCCTGTTCGTCACGCTGCTCGCCATCGGACTGGCCACCACGCTGATCGGCCTGCTGCCCACCTACGGCGCCGTCGGCGTGCTGGCGCCGATCCTGCTGGTGCTGTGCCGCCTGATCCAGGGATTCTCCGCAGGCGGCGAGTCCGTCGGAGCGCCCGCCTTCGTCTTCGAGCACGCCCCACTGGAGCGCCGCGGTTTCTGGATCAACGTCACCCTGGCCGCCACCGCGTTGCCCTCGGTGATCGGCGGCACGCTGATCCTGGTGCTCTCGTCGACCATGTCGTCGCAGGACTTCGACTCCTACGGCTGGCGCATCCCGTTCCTGCTGGCGCTGCCGCTGGCGTTTTTCGGGCTGTGGATCCGGTCGAAGACCGAGGAGTCCGAGGCGTTCAAGCAGGTGCTGGCCAAGCACGAGCACGAGGAATACAGCCCCATCCGAGAGGCGTTCCGCGAGAACCGGGTTCGCATGCTGCAGGTGATCGGCGTGATGGCGCTGACGGCCATGGGCTTCTACTTCCTGTCCGGTTACTTCGTCTCCTACGTCCAGGTCACCGGCGAACTCAGCCGCGAGGCCTCGCTGGCGGCCAACGCGCTGGCGATGGCGCTGTATGCGGTGCTGCTGCCCATCGGCGGCATGATCGGTGACCGCGTGGGCCGCAAGCCCATGCTCATCACGGGCGCCGCCGCGCTGGCGGTGCTGTCGATCCCGTGCTTCATGCTCGTCACCAGTGGGTCGCTGGCACTGGCCATCACCGGGCAGCTGCTGTTCGTCGTCCCGATGTGCGTCTACGGCGGCGGCTGCTACACGTTCTTCGTCGAGATCTTCACCACCGAAACCCGATTCACTTCGGCGGCCATCAGCTACAACGTCGCCTACGCGGCCTTCGGCGGCACCGCCCCGTTCATCGGCACCATGCTGGTCTCCACGACCGGTACCGACTCTGCGCCGGGCTTCTACATGGCTGCCGCCGCCGTCCTCGTCGGGCTCTTCCTGGTGTTCACCAACGTTCCCGAAACCCGCCAGCGCGTCAGCTGACCCGCCCGCCGAGAGGATTTCCCATGACCCGATCCGACGTATCCCAGGACTTCCTGACCGACTTCCACCACGTGGCCACGTTCGGCGCGACCCCCAACGACGGGGTGCACCGCCAGGCTGCCACGCCGGAGGACAAGCTCACCCGAGACTGGTTCGCCGGCTTCGCCGCCCGACGGGGGTGGGAGGTGCGCGTCGACGCCATCGGCAACATGTTCGCGCTGCTCGAGTTCACTCCGGGCGCACCGTACGTGCTCATCGGCTCGCACCTGGACTCGCAGCCGCTGGGCGGCCGGTTCGACGGCGCCTACGGGGTGATCGCGGCACTGCACGCCGCCGCGAGCGTGCAGGACCGCATCGCCGCCGACGGTGCCCCGGTGCCCCTGAACCTCGGCGTGGTCAACTGGTTCAACGAGGAGGGCGGCCGCTTCCCGCCGTCGATCATGGGATCGTCGGTGTTCACCGGAGCCATGGACGAGCAGGAGATGCTCGCGGTACGCGACCTCGACGGGGTGAGCGTCGCCGAGGCGCTCGAGGCCATCGGGTACCGCGGCTGCGACCCGCGCCCGGACGTCGCCGGGTATGCCGAGATCCACATCGAGCAGGGCCGCATCCTCGAGCGCGAGGGCATCAACCTGGGTGCCGTCGACTTCTCCTGGTACACGCAGAAATTGGACGTCGAGGTGCTCGGGGAGCAGTCGCACACCGGGGCCACCGCAATGGCGGACCGGCACGACGCGCTGGTGGCTGCCAGCAAGGTGGTGCTGCGCGTGCACGACGTCACCGCGAAGTTCGAGCCCGAGGCCCTGGTCTCGTCGGTGGGTCGCTTCACCGTGGAGCCCAACTCGCCCATCGTGGTGGCGCGACGCGTGCACCTGGTGGCCGACTTGCGGTCGGCGGAGCCGGAGATCGTCGCCCAGGCCCGCGCGAGCCTGCTTGCCGACATCGCCGAGATCGCGCGCGAGCACGACATCGCGATCAACGTGCGGGACTTCGACGTCCGCGACATCCAGCGCTTCCCCCAGGCGGGCATCGACCTCACCGAGAAGGTCGCGGCCGACCTCGGGTTGTCGGTGCGGCCCATCCGCACCATGGCGGGCCACGACTCGGTGCCGATGAACCGGATCGTGCCCACCGTCATGATGTTCATCCCGTCCATCGACGGGGTGAGCCACTGCGAGCGCGAGTTCAGCACCGACGACGACATGGTCGCCGGTGTGGCGGCGCTGACCAACGTGGCGTGGGAGATGGTGCACGGGGCGTTGGCCCAGGAGGTGCGCGCGTGAGCGATCTCGCACACCGCAGCGCCACCGAACTCCTCGAGGCGTTCCGCCACCTCGAGGTGTCACCGGTGGACGTGCTGGAGGCGCAGATCGCTCAGATCCGCGAGCACGGTGGCGATGCGGCGACGGGTGTCAACGCGTTCACCGAGACCATGTTCGACGACGCGATCACGGCTGCCCGGCACGCCGCCGACGAGTACGCGAGGTGTGCGGCGACGGGGGAGCGTCCGCCGGCGCTACTGGGCCTGACCGTGGCCACCAAGGAGAAGCACGGCATCGCCGGCCGCACGCTGGAGCAGGGCTTGGCGGCCCACCGCGGCCGGATCGCCGAGGCCGATCACCCGGTGGTGGAACGAATCAAGTTGGCGGGCGGGGTGATTCACGCCCGGACCACGAGCCCCGAGTTCAGCTGCGCGACGGTGACGCACTCGCCGATGTGGGGCGTCACGCGCAATCCGTGGAATCTCGAGACGTCTCCCGGCGGGTCGTCCGGCGGGGCGGGAGCGGCCTTGGCGGCCGGATTCACGACGTTGGCCACCGCGTCGGACATCGCCGGATCCACCCGGATCCCGGCGGGTTTCACCGGCACGGTGGGTTACAAGGCGCCGTACGGCCGCATCCCGGGGCTGCCGCCGCTGGCCAAGGATTGGTACCGCGGCGACGGTCCCATGGCCCGCACCGTCGCCGACGTGGCGCTGTTGACGTCGGTGATGTCGGGCCGGCATCCGGTGGACCACGATTCGTGGGGGCCCACCGGTGAGGCGATCTCGCTGGCCGGTGGGGTGGCCGGCCTGCGCGTCGGGTTGTCGGTGCGGCTGGGTGACTTCCCGGTGGCACCCGACGTGGCCGACAACACGCGTGCGGTGGCGACGGCGCTCGCCGAGGCGGGAGCCGACGTGGTCGAGGTAAATCCGCCGTGGACCACCGACCTGGTGCGCGAGACGATCTTCGCGCACTTCGGCCACATCCTGGGTCCGGCGATGGCCCGCGAGACCGCGGGCACCGAGGGTGAGCTGGCCGCCTACACGCGCCGGTTCATCGCCGATTGTGCTGCCGCAGCGGCACGTTACGACCTGATCGACTCGCTGGCGATGGATGCCGCGTTGCGCGCCGACCTCGCACGGGTGCTGGCCGACGTCGACGTGCTGCTGTGCCCGACCTCGGCGGTGGCCTCCCTGCGTGCCGACGGTGACTACCTCGACGGCGTCGACGCGGGGGAACGGCACCTGCGGCACTACTGGGAGGGACACATGACGTCACCGTTCAACGTCGCCAACGCGTGTCCGGTGCTGTCGGTGCCCAGCGGCATGTCGGGCGTCGGAGTGCCCACGGGCGTGCAGGTGGTCGGCCATCCCGGGGACGAGGCGATGGTGTTCCGCGTCGCGCAGGTGGTGGAGGCGCTGGTCGGGTTCCAGGGACTGGGCTGACGTCGCCGCGGGTCAACCACGCTGCGCCAGCAGCGCGTCCAGGACGGCGGTGAACTCCTGGGCGCGCGCCGGGGTGAACGCCGGGCTGGGCCGGGTGCCTGCCACGTCCAGCGTCACCAGCGTCGACTTGAGTGGCCGCCCCACGTCCAGTGGTAGCCACCGGCGCAGGTCCGAGCTACCCCATAGTCGAAACCTGTTGAGCGCCAGCCCCAATGGCTCGGTGCGGTAGCCACGGACGGCGGAGAGCGGGATGACCTTCGACGTTCCCGAGGGAAAGTGGTAGCGGCGCAACGTGAGCGCGTGCCGGTCCAGTTGCACCAGACCGTCGTCGTAGGATCCCGCTGCCGTCACAGCTTGCGGCTCCGGAGTTCGTGGCCCTTCGAGGTGAGGCAGCGGCCGTTGGCCAGGTTCCACTTCCACCCGTGCAGGTTGCACGTCAGCTCGTCGCCCTCGATGATGCCGAACTTCGACAGGTCCGCCTTGAGGTGGGGACAGCGACGCTGGATCTCCCAGCCGTCCATGGTGATCGACGCGGAGTCGTCGTGCGCTTCGGCGAACCAGCCGTCGGCGTAGGCGATGCGTTCGTCGGTGAGGCACTTGAAGAACGTGTAGAGGTACTCGTTGTAGCCGCCGACGCGCCACGCCCGGAACCGGGTCGACAGGAAGATGGTGTTGACCCAGTCGGGTTCGTCGTCGCGCAGCACCGTGCGCACCAGTTCGGGAGCGATCGCGAAGCCGTAGCGGAACTTCTCGCCGGCGATGGGCTCGCGCACGATGCGCTTGGGGAAGTCGAGCACCACCGTCTCCGCGCCGATGCGCAGTTCGACGGGATAGCCGATGCCGTCGCAGATCTGATCGGTCTGGATCATGATGGGCTCGAACTTCGCGCGCAGGGGCTCCAGCAGCGGCTCGCCGTCGGCGGGCGCCCAGGCGGCCTTCTCGGCGGCCAGCACCGGGGCCATGCGTTGGGCGAAGTCCTCGATGTAGGCGGCCTTGCCGGTGGTGAAGATGGCCTCGACCTCGGCGTCGGGCAGGGGGTGGCGCAGGGCGTTCAGCTCGGTGCCGGTGAAGTCCGCCGTCGACCCCGGGATCATCAGCAGGCCGCCGTCATGGCCGTTGCGGCGCAGCTGATCCAAGAACACCATCTGGTCCGGGAAGATGTTGGCCGGGTCGCCGTGGTCGTCGTTGAGGTCGCGCAGTTCGGGGTCCAGGAAGCACGGCGGTCCGGCGGACGGGATCACCCACGTGGCCCCGACCTGTGCGATGTACTGCCGGCAGCGGTCCATCTGGCGCTGCCGCTTCTGCGTACCGAACGCCTCCTTGGCGCGGGCGGGCATGTCGTAGACCATCGGGTACCAGATGGCGCCCGAGTACTGCAGCATGTGCACGTCGACGTGGCCGAAGTTCTCCTCCAGGACCCCGAGTTCGATGGGCCGGGCGTCGTTCATGTTGAACGCGGTGGTGACACCGTCGGAGACCACCAGCCCGGAGTCGCCGATCGGGCCGTCGGCGGGGGCACGCAACGCGATGATCATCACGTCGAGGTCGCCCTTGGGACCGCTGACACGGTGCTTCACCGAGTCGGTGGTCTCGAAGAACCGGTGAAAGCCCAGCTTCTGCAGTTCGCGTCGCAGGTCCGGCACGGGGTAGTCCGGCAGCAGCACCACGGCGTCCTTGTTGACGTGTGCGGCGAGGTTGGCCGGGTCGAAGTGGTCCTTGTGCAGGTGGCTGACGTAGAGGTAGTCGATGTCGCCGAGGGCGTCCCAGTCCAGGCCGGTGTTGTCCGGGAACGGGAACCAGGACGCGAAGTACGCCGGGTTGACCCAGGGGTCGCAGAGGATGCTCCCGGCCGCCGTGTCGATGCGGAATCCGGCGTGTCCGACGCTTGTGACCTGCACGTATTGCCTTCCCTGCGGTGTGGTGACTCCCCTGGAGTCTACCGTGGTCCGGCGTCGGAGCCGTCCCACGCGCGACGGTGGGCCGCGATCCGCTCGGCACGGTTCGTGACGGAAGGCTCACGCATTCGACCTTGCCGGCTCGCGGCGGCAATGCGCCGTCTAGGCTGTGCGCGTGGAACCCGTATACGGCACGGTCATCCAGGTCGCGCGCCTGGTGTGGCGGGCCCAAGGGCTGAAGTTCACCGTCACCGGCGTGGAGAACTTGCCGGTGGCCGGTGGCGCGGTGATCGCGATCAACCACACCAGCTACTTCGACTTCACGTTCGCCGGGCTGCCCGCCTATCTGCAGGGGCGAGGGCGCAAGGTGCGGTTCATGGCCAAGAAGGAAGTCTTCGACTCCAAGGTCAGCGGACCCATCATGCGCAGCCTGCGGCACATTCCGGTGGATCGGGACAGTGGCGCGGCGTCGTTCGAGGAGGCGTGTCGGCGGCTCAAGGAGGGCGAGTTGGTGGGCGTCTATCCGGAGGCGACCATCAGCCGCAGTTTCGAGATCAAGGGCTTCAAGTCGGGAGCGGCCCGGATGGCCATCGCCGCCGACGTGCCGATCGTTCCGCACATCGTGTGGGGGGCGCAGCGCATCTGGACGAAGGGTCATCCCCGCACGATGTGGCGGCCCAAGGTGCCCATCTCGATCGCCGTGGGCGAGCCCATCGAGCCCACCCTGCCCGCCGAGGAGCTGACGTCGCTGCTGCACGCCCGCATGCAGCAGCTGTTGGAGCAGGTGCAGGATTCCTACGGGCCGCACCCGGCCGGGGAGTTCTGGGTGCCGCGCCGGTTGGGCGGCGGCGCCCCGTCGCTGGCGGAGGCCGACCGGCTCGATGCCGAGGAGGCCGCCGAGAAGGCCGCCCGCAGGGCTGCGGCCGATCCTCAGGAGTAGGGATTCGGCGGACGATGGAACCGGTCTTCCGCAGTCTGGAGATCGCGGGCCGGGCGGCGGTGCGGGCCACGGGCACCCGCATCACCTTCGAGGGGCTGACGAACATTCCCGCCACCGGTGGTGCGGTGGTGGCGATCAACCACACCAGCTACGTCGACTTCCTGCCCGCGGCGCTTGCCGCGACCGCGCGGGGCAGGCGGATGCGCTTCATGATCAAGGCCGAGATGCAGGACGTGCGGGTGGTCAACTTCGTGATCAGGCACAGCAAGACCATTCCGGTCGATCGCCGCTCCGGCGCCGAGGCCTATCCGGTGGCCGTCGAGCAGCTGCGTGCGGGCGAGCTGGTGGGGGTCTATCCGGAGGCCACCATCAGCCGCAGTTTCGAGCTGAAGGACTTCAAGACCGGTGCCGCCCGCATGGCGTTGGAGGCGGGCGTGGACATCGTGCCGCTGATCGTGTGGGGGGCGCAGCGCATCTGGACCAAGGACCATCCAAAGTCTCTGGGCCGCAACCACGTTCCGATCGCGGTGGTGGCGGGAGCGCCGATCCGGCCTGCGGGTACGGTCGATGAGGTGATGACTAGGTTGCGGTCGGAGATGACCGCCATCCTGCACCGCGTGCAGGAACGCCATCCGCACCCGGCGGGGGCACACTGGGTGCCGCGCCGGCTCGGCGGGTCCGCGCCCACGCCTGCGGAGGCACGCCTGCTCGACGAGGCCGAACTGGCCGCGCGTGCCCGCAAGCAGACGGGCCGCGGCTAGTGGCTCCCACGCTCATCGCCACCGACGTCGACGGCACGTTGCTCGACGACGAGGAACGCGTCAGCGCGCGCACGAAGGCCGCGGTGGGCGCCGCGGTCGACGCGGGCGTGACCTTCGTGCTCGCCACGGGACGTCCGCCGCGGTGGATCGCGCCCGTCGTCGACGGTCTCGGGTTTGCGCCGATTGCGGTGTGCGCCAACGGTTCAGTGCTGTACGACCCGGCGACCGATCGGATCCTGTCGGCGCGGACGTTGGCACCGGAGCAGCTCGCGGAGATGGCGGAGGTGGCCACCCGCGTCGTCCCGGGGGCGGGTCTGGCGGTCGAGCGCGTGGGTCGCAGCGCCCACGACGCCGCGACGCCGCAGTTCGTCAGCTCGCCCGGCTACGAGCATGCGTGGCTCAACCCGGACAACACCGAGGTGTCGGTCGAGGATCTGCTGAGTGCGCCTGCGGTGAAGCTGTTGATCCGCATGGCGGGCGCGCGCAGCGCCGACCTGCGCGACGCCCTCGAGCCGCACCTGAGCCACCTCGGCGACATGACCTACTCGACCAACAACGGTCTCATCGAGGTGGTGCCGCGCGGGATCAGCAAGGCCACCGGTCTCGAGGAGGTGGCGCAGCCGCTGGGGATCGGACACGACGAGATCGTGACGTTCGGCGACATGCCCAACGACGTCCCGATGCTGCGGTGGGCGGGGCTGGGCGTGGCGATGGGCAACGCTCATCCCGAAGCCGTCGCGGCCGCCGACGAGGTGACGGCGCGCAACACCGAGGACGGGTTGGCGCGCGTGCTGGAGCGATTCTGGGGCTAGGCCCCGGGTGGCTGGGTGCCCCGTGCGAGTGCCCGTGCGGGTGCGGTGCCGTCAGCCGAAGCTGATGGGGGTGAAGCGTTCCAGCTGCACCGGCGGGCCGGGGTGTTCGTGCTTGGGCAGTTCGATGGCGACACCGTCGATCACTCGGGTGACCCTGCCGGTCTCGCGGTCGAAGTTGAGGGTGCCGTGCTGGAAGTTCTGCACGATCCACAGCGGTTCGGAGATCTCGCCGCTGGTGGGCAGACCCAGTGCGCCGCGCTCGAAGCCGAGATCGGCCCATGCGTCGTAGATGGCGCCGGTGATGGGCGCCGCCCCGCTGGTGGGTGACCAGTACATGGCGCCGGAGGTGAAGTTGACGTAGCGGGCGCCGTTCTCGCCCTGCGCCTCAGGTGATTTCGGTGCGCCGAGGGGGCTGGCCTCGCCGCCCATGGAGGTCCACTTGGTGAAGATGGCGCCGCCGCGCAACGAGTCGACCAGACTGGGTGGCCCCGGCGCGGTGTCGAACTTGGCCGCGGTGTCGCGCAGCAGGTCCATCAGCGCGTAGGCCGCGTTGCCGGGGCACTCGGTGTTGCCGACGTCGCGGTGGGCGAAGATCGTGGGCAGCGTCGGCGTTGCGCCCCTGGGGAAGTGGGTGTAGCTGCTGCCGTCGGAGGTCAGCACCACGGTGCCCTTGGGGTTGACGTGGTCCAGGCCCAGCCGCCAGCCGAGCAGCCGGCCCGTCGTGCGCAGTTGGATGGGCGTCGGGGGCACGGTCTCGAAGTCGCCCATCATCGCCACGCCCCAGGTGTCCTTGTTGAACCCGCCGGTGTGGGCGCCCTCGACGGGGCGGGACAGACCGCCCGCGCGGCCCTCGAAGACCTGGCCGTACTTGTCGACCAGGGCGTTGTACGCCATGTCGCACCAACCGAGGGTGCGGGTGTGGTACTCGTAGATCGACCGGACGATGCCTGCGGAGTCCTCGGGCGCGTAGTCGTTGCTGCCCGCCGTGTGGTGCACCACTGCTGCGCGAACTCCGCTGTCGTACTCCGTCTTTCCGCATCGCAGGGCTTCGTCGGCGCCCCAGCCGGCGCGCGGGATCACCACGGGTGCCTGGCCGGGGACGGTGGCGGCGGTGGGCAGTCCTCCGACGTCCACGGGTGACTGCGGCGGGCTGATCAGCACGGCGTTGAAGTCCGGGACGGTGGGCTGTTCGACGTTGGCGGGCACGTAGCCGAGGTTCGGCTTGCCTTCGGTGCCGGAGTCGGGTGGGCCTGCGGTGCTGGGGGTGGCGGTGGGCGGCCGGGTCACCGCGATCTGGACGTGGGTGGTGCGGCCGACGAACACGGGGTCGGTGCCGCGCGGCGCCTCGGAAGCGGCTGCCGCGTCGTCGCCCATGCCCTCCAGGGGGTCCGCGTCATACCAGGGGCCCCACGTCCCGTCGGCCTTCTGGGCCCGCACCCGCACGGAGGTGGCGGTGAGGTCGTTGGAGGTGAGCGCCACCATCGAGAAGGGGTGTTCCTGGGTGACGTCGCGGATCGTCTCGCCGCCACCGATGCCGTCGAGGCGCTTCTCCACCAGGAGGAGGGGGTCGACGCGTGGCGCGGGCGCGGGGTCCAGGCCGTTGACGGCCCAGGGCAGCAACAGCACCGTCGCGAGCACTGCGGACAGCAGCAGCGAAGGGACAGCCCGGACACTCGGCACGGGGCGATGTTACGTATGGGGCAAGTGTTACCAGTGTTTCGACACACCAAACGTGTCGACTTTTCCCTCCGGCCATTCGTCGACGCCGGCCACCACGCAACGGCACCGCAGAGCGACGGGCGCTTCTGCGGTGCCGTTTCGTGGGAGGTCTACGGGATGGGCGGTGCCGCGGCGGCCGCGGCGGGCTTGGCCGTCTGCACGGCCGACATGATCGCGGGCATCACCATGCCCTTGAGCAGGTCGATCGCCTGGCCGGCGCCCAGGGTGTTGGCGGCGCTGGACAGGTCACCGAGCAGGCCGGTGCTCCCCGCGGCGGGGGCGGCTGCCGGCAGGCCGATCGAGGGATCGCCCAGGATGGGGTAGGTGCCTGCCGAGGGATCCAGGCCGACGGGGGCGCCGATCGGGATCTCGTTGGTGCCGGGCAATCCGACGCTGTTGGAGATCGGCGTCGCCAGTCCGGGTGTGGCCAGCCCCGGCGTACCCAGACCCGGCGTGGTCAGTCCGGGGGTCGTCGGGCTCAGCCCGGGCGTGGTCAGGCCGGGGGCGGTCAGGCCCGTCGGGCTGGTCAGCGCCGGATTCGTGAGGCCAGGGTCGGTGAGACCCGGCGTGGTCAGGCCCGGGGTGGCCGCGGCTCCCGGCGCGGTGAGGCCGGGCGTCGGTGCGCCGGGGGGCGTCACGCCGGGGACGGTCAGCCCGGGGGAGGCGAGGCCCGGCGTGGTCAGTGCCGGGTTGGTGAGGCCGGGATCGGTGAGGCCGGGGGCGGTGAGGCCCGGGGCGCCCAGCCCGGGCGTGAGGCCGGGTGCGGTGAGCCCGGGCGTGAGGCCGGGTGCGGTGAGCCCGGGCGTGAGGCCGGGTGAGGTCAGCGACGTCGCGGGCGAGCCCGATCCGGTCAGCAGGCCCATGGGCAGCGGCGGCAGGTTGATGCCGAACTGCGACAGACCCTGGGACAGGGCGGACATCAACTCGTTGGGCAGATCCGTGATCATCGCGGCCTGCACGAATTCGCGGTGCTGCGGTTGATCCTTCTCGGGGGACAAGTCGGACACGGCGACCATGGCAACTGGACTTGCAACGGCCAGGGCCGCGACCGCGCTCATGGCTGTCGCGAGCTTGCGGCGACGACGGTTCGGCACGGAAGTCTCCTCAATATCTGGACTACTCGTAGAACTCGCGGAGGGAGTTCTCGGGGGCTATGCAACCGGTGGGGACGACTCGTCAATCGTCTTCACCGACGTGCTCGATGGTACGGATGTGACTAGTGAGTCTGGAGTGACGATGCGGAATCGTGAGCGAATCGCGATGTGCCCGCCGCGAGCGGGTGACGGCGCCGCACTCGACCGCTCGCGCGTCGTCGACCTGCGCATTCGGCCGGCGTCGGGGGCGGCGGAACCCGACGGGAGGCGGCGACCGAGGTCACGGAAGGGTCTCGTGGCGCACCGGTCGCACCCGCCCCACGCCGCGCCTGGCGTTCGGGAACGTCGAGCGGAGTCGGATACCCTAGCTGCCGATGACCACCTCTGATACCGCGGTCGCTCCGTCCCCCTCCTCCGGCAGCCCCGACCTGATCGTCGTCGGTTCGGGCTTCTTCGGCCTGACCATCGCCGAGCGCGTCGCCACGCAGCTCGACAAGCGCGTGCTGGTCGTCGAACGTCGACCACACATCGGCGGGAACGCCTACTCCGAGGCCGAGCCCACCACCGGCATCGAGGTGCACCGATACGGCGCGCACCTCTTCCACACCAGCAACAAGCGCGTCTGGGACTACGTGCGCCAGTTCACCGACTTCACCGGTTACCAGCACCGCGTGTTCGCCATGTACGACGGGCAGGCCTACCAGTTCCCCATGGGGCTGGGTCTGGTCAGCCAGTTCTTCGGCCGGTACTTCACCCCCGACGAGGCGCGCGCGCTCATCGCCGAGCAGGCTGCCGAGATCGACACCGCCGACGCGCAGAACCTCGAGGAGAAGGCGATCTCGCTGATCGGGCGCCCGCTCTACGAGGCGTTCGTCAAGCACTACACCGCCAAGCAGTGGCAGACCGATCCCAAGGAGCTGCCCGCCGCGAACATCACGCGGCTGCCCGTGCGATACACGTTCGACAACCGGTACTTCAACGACACCTACGAGGGGTTGCCCGTCGACGGCTACACCGCGTGGCTGGAGAACATGGCCGCCGACGAGCGCATCGAGGTGCGCACCGACACCGACTGGTTCGAGGTGCGCGACGAACTCCGTGCCGCCAGTCCCGACGCCCCCGTCGTGTACACCGGGCCGCTGGACCGCTACTTCGACTACGCCGAGGGCCGATTGGGCTGGCGCACCCTCGACTTCGAACTCGAGGTATTGAGCGACTGCGGCGATTTCCAAGGCACGCCCGTCATGAACTACAACGACGCCGACGTCCCCTACACGCGCATCCACGAGTTCCGCCACTTCCACCCGGAGCGGGCGTACCCCGAAGACAAGACCGTGATCATGCGGGAGTACTCGCGCTTCGCCGACGCCGACGACGAGCCGTACTACCCGATCAACACCGAGGCCGACCGGACGCTGCTCGCGGCCTACCGCGAACGTGCCAAGGCAGAGACCGCGTCGGCGAAGGTGCTCTTCGGTGGCCGCCTCGGCACCTACCAGTACCTCGACATGCACATGGCGATCGCCAGCGCACTCAACATGTACGACAACACCCTGGCCCCGCACCTGCGCGACGGCGCAGCCCTGGTGGGTCCGAAGGACGGAGAAGGTAACCCCGCATGAGCGACATTCCCTCCGGAGCACTCGAGGACGGGCAGACCCGCGCGGTGAGCCTGCTGTCGCGCGTGATCCTGCCGCGCCCCGGTGAACCGCTCGACGTCCGCAAGCTCTACATCGAGGAATCCGACACCAACGCCAGGCGGGCGCACGCCCCGACGCGCACCACGCTGGAGATCGGGGCGGAGTCGGAGGTGTCGTTCGCGACGTACTTCAACGCCTTCCCCGCCAGCTACTGGCGACGCTGGTCGATCCTGGAATCGGTGGTACTGCGCGTCGAGTTGACCGGCAGTGCCCGGGTCGACGTCTACCGGTCGAAGGCCACCGGCGCCCGCATCACCGTCGGCGGCGAGGCCGCCCACAGTCCGGATGCCGACACCCCGGTGGTCGTCGAGTTCGAGGTGGGCCTCGAACCGTTCGAGGACGGCGGCTGGATCTGGTTCGACATCACCACCGACACCCAGGTCACCGTGCACGGCGCGGGCTGGTACGCGCCTGTCGAGGCGCCGGGTCGCGCCAACGTCGCCGTCGGCATCCCGACCTTCAACCGGCCGGGCGACTGCGTCAACGCCCTGGCCGCGCTGACGTCGGACCCACTGGTGGACCACGTGGTCGGCGCCGTCATCGTGTCCGACCAGGGCACCAAGAAGGCCAAGGATCATCCGGGTTTCGCCGCCGCCGCGGCCGCCCTGGGTGATCGCCTCACCATTCACGACCAGCCCAACCTCGGCGGTTCCGGTGGCTACAGCCGGGTGATGTACGAGGCGCTGAAGAACACCGACTGCGAACAGATCCTGTTCATGGACGACGACATCCGCATCGAGCCGGACTCGGTGCTGCGGGCACTCGCGCTGAACCGGTTCGCGAAGGTGCCCACGCTCGTCGGCGGCCAGATGCTCAACCTGCAGGAGCCGAGCCATCTGCACGTGATGGGCGAGATGGTGGCCGCCGAGAACTTCATGTGGACCAACGCGGTGAACACCGAGTACGACCACAACTTCGCCAAGTACCCGCTGGCCGACGAGGATTCCGAGCGCAGCCGGATGCTGCACCGACGCATCGACGTCGACTACAACGGCTGGTGGATGTGTATGATCCCGCGGTCGGTCGCCGAGGAGTTGGGCCAGCCGCTGCCCCTGTTCATCAAGTGGGACGACGCCGAGTACGGGTTGCGGGCCGGGGAGCACGGCTACCCGACCGTCACGCTGCCCGGTGCGGCCATCTGGCACATGGCGTGGAGCGACAAGGACGACGCCATCGACTGGCAGGCGTACTTCCACCTGCGCAACCGGTTGGTGGTCGCGGCCATGCACTGGGACGGCAACATCCGCGGCCTGGTTGCCAGTCACTTCAAGGCGACGGTGAAACACCTGATGTGCCTTGAGTATTCGACCGTCGCCATCCAGAACAGGGCGATGGACGACTTCCTGGCCGGGCCCGAGCACATCTTCTCGATCCTCGAGTCGGCGCTGCCGGAGATCCGGGCGATGCGCCAGCAGTACCCCGACGCCGTCGTGCTGGAGAGCGCGACCACGCTGCCCACGCCGTCGGACAAGAAGTGGCGCAGGAAGGTCAAGATCCCCGTGGGCCCGCTGGCCATCGGGGCCCGCCTCACGCGTGGCGTGCTGCACCAGGTGAAGCCCCACGATCCGGCCCACCACGTGCGGCCCCAGATCAACGTCGCCACGCAGGATGCCCGGTGGTTCTCGCTGTGCGTGGTCGACGGGGTCACGGTGACCACCGCCGACGGCCGGGGCGTGGTGTACCGGCAGCGCGACCGGGAGAAGGCGCGCGAACTGCTGCGCGAGTCGCTGCGCAGGCAGCTGCTGTTGCTGCGCAAGTTCAACCGGATGCGGCGGGTGTACCGCGAGGCGCTGCCGACGCTGGCCAGCAAGCAGAAGTGGGAGATGGTGCTGCCGACCACGCCGGCCGCGTCGGGCACCCCGGAAGCGCTGCGCTCGTGAGCCTCGACGCCTACCAGGCGCCGCGGGGGGAGGACGCGGTGCTGGCCGCGGTCCAGCACGCCATCGCGGGGCGTCCCGGCGTGCTGCCCACCGCTCGGGCGCTGTCGCACTTCGGCGAACACAGCGCGGGCTGGCTGGGGGTGGCCGCCGTCGGCGCGCTGGCCCAGCCGCGCCGCCGCCGCGAGTGGGTCACCGTCGGGGTGGGCGCGTTCGCCGCGCACGCCGCCGCGGTCGTGATCAAGCGCGTCGTCAAGCGCACGCGGCCCGATCATCCGGACGTCGCGGTCAACGTGGGCACGCCCAGCAAGCTCAGTTTTCCGTCCGCCCATGCCACGTCGACGACGGCGGCCGCGGTCCTGCTCGGCCGGGTCACCGGGCTGCCGCTGCCGTGGGTGTTGGTCCCGCCCATGGCACTGTCGCGCCTGGTGCTCGGCGTGCACTACCCGACCGACGTCCTGACCGGTGTCGCAGTCGGAGCCGCGGTCGCGCGCGTGGTTGACTCAGCGGCGAACGCGGCGAAGGAGGCGGGCAGGTGAGCGAGCAAGCCAAGGAGGTCGCCGGTCCGCCGAAGACGCTGGCCGGCGGCATCGTCAAGGCCATCCGTCCGCGCCAGTGGGTGAAGAACCTGCTAGTGCTGGCGGCGCCGCTG
The DNA here is from genome assembly GCF_058148405.1 of Mycobacterium sp. DHQP2018-32-09. Taxonomy (NCBI): domain Bacteria; kingdom Bacillati; phylum Actinomycetota; class Actinomycetes; order Mycobacteriales; family Mycobacteriaceae; genus Mycobacterium; species Mycobacterium sp. DHQP2018-32-09. The sequence continues at coordinate 20,228 of NZ_JBYVYK010000058.1, forward strand.
TTCGCACTCGGGTCCAACATCACCTACGACTTCCGCGACGTGTCCGTCAGTGTCGCACTGGCGTTCGTCGCGTTCAGCCTCGCGGCGTCGTCGATCTACCTCGTCAACGACGCGCGCGACGTCGAGGCCGACCGGCAGCATCCCACCAAGCGGTATCGGCCCATCGCCGCCGGTGTCGTACCCGCGAACCTGGCCTACGGGCTGGCCGTCGTGCTGATGGTGGTGTCGCTGGGGCTGTCCTGGTACACCGCGCCCGCGCTGGTCGTCGTCATCGCGGTGTACCTGGTGATGCAGCTGGCGTACTGCTTCGGGCTCAAACATCAAGCGGTGCTGGACATCTGCATCGTGTCGTCGGCCTACCTGATCCGCGCCATCGCGGGCGGCGCGGCGAGTGGCATCCCGCTGTCGCAGTGGTTCCTGCTGGTGATGGCCTTCGGGTCGCTGTTCATGGTCGCCGGCAAGCGGTACGCCGAGCTGCAGCTGGCCGAACGCACCGGCGCCAAGATCCGGAAGTCGTTGGAGGCCTACACCAGTACCTACCTGCGGTTCGTGTGGACGCTGTCGGCGACGGCGGTGGTGGTCTGCTACGGGCTGTGGGCGTTCGAACGCGACCGCCTCACCGGCGGGTCGTGGTTCGCGGTGTCGATGATCCCGTTCACCATCGCGATCCTGCGCTACGCCGTCGACGTCGACGGCGGCATGGCAGGCGAACCCGAGGAAATCGCCCTGCGCGACCGCGTCCTTCAGCTGCTCGCCGTCGCCCTGATCGGAACGCTCGGTGCCGCAGTCATCCTCAGCTGACCGTCTCGTATCGGCGGTGGCGCGCCGGCTGGCGCGCGGCGCGGCGTTCCCGTACGAGGCCGGCGTCCGGATCAGCCTGTGGCTCGGCGTCGTCGTGGTGGCCGTGCTGTTCGGCTGGGGCGCCTGGCAGCGTCGCTGGATCGCCGACGACGGCTTGATCGTGTTGCGCACGGTGCGCAATCTGCTGGCGGGCAACGGGCCGGTGTTCAACGCGGGTGAGCGCATCGAGGCCAACACCTCGACGCTGTGGACGTACCTGGTCACCGCGGGCGGTTGGCTCGGCGGCTCGTTGCAACTGGAGTACGTGGCGCTGTGGCTGGCGTTGACGCTGAGCATCGTCGGCGTGGTGTTCGCCATGCTGGGCACCGGCCGGCTGTATGCCCCCGGTCTGCGGGGCAAGCGCGCGGTGGTCCTGCCCGCGGGCGTGCTGGTGTACGTCGCGATCCCGCCGGCCAGGGACTTCGCCACCTCCGGGCTCGAAAATGGTTTGGCGCTGGCCTATCTGGGCCTGCTGTGGTGGATGATGGTGTGCTGGTCGCAGGGCTTCCGCGCGGCGCCTCCGGTGGCGCGGCCATCGGGTTCCCCGGCGGTGCCCCGGCCGGGTACGGGCCGGGCGTTCGAGCTGACGCTGGCCGCGCTGGCGGGCCTCAGCGTGCTGGTGCGGCCGGAACTCGCCCTGCTCGGCGGGGTGGCGCTGGTGATGATGCTGATCGCCGCCAGCGGGTGGCGCAGGCGGCTGGGCATCGTGGTGGCCGGCGGTCTGCTGCCGGTGGCCTACGAGATCTTCCGCATGGGCTACTACGGCCTGCTCGTGCCGAACACCGCGATCGCCAAGGACGCCACCGGATCGAAGTGGGATCAGGGCTTCACCTACCTCGCGAACTTCAACGAGCCGTATCTGCTGTTCATCCCGCTGATGCTGTTGGCCGCGGTGGGCCTGGTGATGTTCGCGACCAGGACCATGCCGTGGTGGTCGACGCACCGCCCACCTCACGGCGTGAGCCGGCTGACCCGCACCGTCCAGAGCCCACCCGCCGTCGTCGCGTTCATGGTGCTCAGCGGCGTGCTGCAGGCCGTCTACTGGACCCGCCAGGGCGGGGACTTCATGCACGGCCGGGTGCTGCTCACCCCGTTGTTCTGCGTGCTGATGCCCATCGCCGTCATCCCGGTGGTGCTGCCCGACGGCACCCGCTTCACCAGGGTGGGTGGGTACCTGCTGGCCGGCTCCACGACCGCCATCTGGCTGGCGATCGCGGGTTGGTCGCTGTGGGCCGCCAATTCGCCGGGCATGGGGGCCGACGCGACGCGGGTCACGCAGTCCGGCATCGTCGACGAGCGGCGGTTCTACGCGCAGGCCACCGGGCACGCGCATCCGTTGACGGCGGCCGACTACCTCGACTACCCGCGGATGCGCGCGATGATCCAGGCCATCGACAACACGCCGGACGGGGCGTTGCTGCTGCCGTCGGGCAACTACGACCAGTGGGACGTGGTGCCGGCGTTGCCGCCGCCCCCGCCCGCGCCGGGGCAACCGCCGCGGCGCGACTACCGGGGTCCGCACACGGTGTTCTTCACCAACATGGGCATGACGAGCATGAACGTCGGCCTGGACGTGCGGGTCATCGATCAGATCGGGTTGGTGAACCCGTTGGCGGCGCACACGGCGCGCATCGAGGACGGCCGCATCGGGCACGACAAGAACCTGTTCCCCGACTGGGCGGTGGCGGAGGGACCGTTCCTCAAGGAGCGGCCGTACATCCCGCCGTATCTCGACGAGGACTGGATCGCCCAGGCGCAGGCCGCGTTGGCCTGCCCGCGGACCGAGGCCCTGCTGAACTCGGTGCGCGCGCCCCTGGGGGCGCGCCGGTTCCTGTCGAACCTGGTGCACGCGTTCGAGTTCAACTCCTACCGCATCGACCGCGTCCCGCTCTACGAGCTGTATCGCTGCGGTCTGCCGGTTCCGGAGTACCGCGAGGCGCCCTACACCGGCATGCCCGCCACGGGTCCGTGACCGCTTGTCGGTCCGTCGGCAACCGTGATGTGATTCACTGACTGCCGGGTCGGGCTGACGAAGAGGTGGGCATGAGGGTGCTTTCGGTGCTGGTGCGCATGGGGTGTGCGGTGGTGTGCGCGGTGGCGTGTGCGACCGTTCTGGCGATCGCGGCACCGCAGCGCGCGCACGCCGAGGGCGTCGAGATGCTGATGGTGCCCTCGGCGGCCATGGGCCGCGACATCCCGGTGGCCTTCCAGGGCGGTGGCCCCCACGCGGTGGTGTTGCTGGACGCGTTCAACGGCGGTCCCGACGTGAGCAACTGGGTGGGTGCCGGCGCGTTCGGCACCCTCGCCGGCCGCGGCATCTCGGTGGCCGCCCCTGCGGGCGGCGCCTGGAGCATGTACACCAACTGGGAGGCCGACGGCACCAAGCAGTGGGAGACGTTCCTGGCCAGCGAACTGCCCGACTGGCTCGCGGCCAACAAGGGGCTGGCCCCCTCGGGGCACGGCATCGTGGGTGCCGCGCAGGGCGGGACGGCCGCGGTGACCATGGCGGCGTTCCACCCCGAGCGGTACCGCTACGCGGGCTCGCTGTCGGGTTTCATGACGCCGTCGTCGACGAGCATGAACGGTGCCATCACGGCGGGCCTGGCGCAGTTCGGCGGCGTGAACACCCAGGCGATGTGGGGTGCGGCGCAGCTGGGCCGGTGGAAGTGGCACGACCCGGACGTGCACGTAAGCCTGTTGTCCGACAACAACACTCGACTGTGGGTCTTCAGCCCGAGCACGCTCACGTGCAGCGACCCGGCCGCGATGATCGGCTACTGCGACCAGGCCGCGGGCAGCAACCGCGCCTTCTATCAGCACTACCGCGCCGTCGGCGGCCACAACGGGCACTTCGACTTCCCGGCGGGCGGGCAGCACGACTGGGGTACCTGGGGCCCGCAGCTGGCGGCGATGTCGGGTGACCTCGTCGCGGCGATCGCCTAGCCGTCCCGCCCCGGCCGGGCGCGTCGGGCGGGTTGTCGGCAAACGCGTTTCGGAGGCACTGCGGCGCGGGCCGGTACGTTGGACGGCGTGTGCGCAGCGGGATGCCCGACCACGGGCCCGACACCGGGATCGGCACGGCAACGACGCCGTGCGCCCCGTCACGTCGCGATCCCGCTGACGCTGGCGCTGGCGGTGACCGTCGTCTCGGTTGCCGCGTGCGACATGGGCGGCGACGACGTGACCGAGACCATGGGCCGCTCGACGGTGCCGTCGTCGGGGCCGTCGGACGCCCAGCCCATCGCGCAACTGCCGCGACCTCCCGGCGGCAGCATCGCGTCCGCCATGACCGTGAGCCCGCACCAGCGCGCGTACCTCGATGCGCTGGGCGCCGCGGGTGTCGATCCGTCCAGTGAGCTGGTGGCGCTGAGCATCGGGTCCTACGTCTGCCAGGCCCGCCGGGCGCACCAGAGCGATCAGGCCGTGTGGGACTTCGTGCTGCCGATGGTGCGCGACGACGTGCGCGACACCACTCCCGGCAACGACCCGATACCCGTCGGTCAGGTCGACTCGGTGACCGCCGACTACATTCGCATCGCGACCGACCGACTCTGCTAGCAGGAGACCTCACAGCCCATGGCCACCAACAGCCGACGCAAACGCCATCGCATCCTCGCCGTGGCGGCGGCAGGCGCCGTCGCCGTGCTCGTCGCCGTCGTGGTCGCCGCGGTCGTGGTGTGGCTGCGTCAGCCCGACACCCCGCCGCAGGCGACGCAGCCCACGGGCCAGCAGCCGGGCGGCGTGCCGCCCACCGGCAAGCCGCGCCCGGAGTCCCAGGACGCGAGCTGCCCCGACGTGCAGATGATCTCGATTCCCGGCACGTGGGAGTCGTCGCCGCAGCTGGATCCGGTGAACCCGACGCAGTTCCCCATCGCGTTGCTGCTCAACGTCACCAACCCCGTCCGCGGGGACTTCGACGACGGCAGGCTCGCGGTGTGGACCACGCCGTACACGGCCCAGTTCCACAATCCGTTCGCGCAGGACAAGCAGATGTCCTACAACGAGAGCCGCGCGCAGGGCACGCAGGCGACGGTCGCGGAGATCAAGCGCGTCAACGAGGCGTGCCCGTTGACGAGCTTCGTCATCGTCGGTTTCTCGCAGGGCGCGGTGATCGCCGGTGACATCGCCAGCGACATCGGCAACGGCCGCGGCCCCATCGACCAGGACCTGGTGCTGGGCGTGACGTTGATCGCCGACGGCCGCCGCCAGGACAGCGTGGGGCAGGACATCGGTCCCAACCCGCCGGGGCAGGGGGCGGAGATCACGCTCGCCGAGGTGCCGCTGCTCAAGCAACTCGGCCTGGAGATGACGGGACCGCGTCCCGGCGGGTTCGGCATGCTCAACGACCGCGTGAACCAGATCTGTGCCTCCGGTGACCTGATCTGCGCGGCGCCCGAGGGGGCGTTCTCCATCACGAACCTGCCGCAGACGTTGGCGACGTTGTCGGGCGGCGCGGGTCAGCCCGTGCACGCGATGTACAACACGCCGCAGTTCTGGAGCCTGGACGGGCAGACCGCCACGCAGTGGACGCAGAACTGGGCGCGGGGGCTCATCGACAATGCGCCGCACCCGAAGCATGGGTGATTTGTCGTCGTTCGACGCGGTCACCTAACATTAAGAGAAAAGTAAGAAGACGCGGCCGTTGGTCGCATCGGACGCAGCGGTCGACCGACCGCAGGGTGTCGCCTCGACGATCCCCGGGACCTGCCCGCCGGCCCGGTAGGATCTTCGAGGTTTGGCACCTGCGGGCATGGCTTGGCTCGGACGACGAGCGCCGCCCCTGGGCATGCCCGTCGGTCGGACAGGAGAGTTAGATGGCGTTTTACAACCCGTTCCTCAAGGACGGTTTGCTGAAGTTCCCGGACAACGGCAGCTTGGTCAAGCACGTCGAGAAGTGGGCGAAGGTCCGCGGCGACAAGCTGGCCTACCGCTTCCTCGACTTCTCCACCGAGCGCGACGGCGTCGCCCGCGAGCTGAACTGGGCCGACTTCGGCGCCCGCAACCGTGCCGTCGGTGCGCGGCTGCAGCAGGTCACCCAGCCCGGTGACCGCGTCGCCATCCTGTGCCCGCAGAATCTCGACTACGTCGTCGCCATGTTCGGCACGCTGTACTCGGGCCGCATCGCGGTGCCGCTGTTCGACCCCAACGAGCCGGGCCACGTGGGCCGGCTGCACGCCGTGCTCGACGACTGCACGCCGACGGCGATCCTCACCACCACCGAGTCGGCCGAGGGCGTCCGCAAGTTCTTCCGCAGCCGCCCGGCCAAGGAACGTCCGCGCGTGATCGCCGTCGACGCCGTGCCCGACGAGGTGGGTGCCACCTGGGAGCCGGTCGAGGTCGACGCCGAGACCATCGCCTATTTGCAGTACACCTCGGGCTCGACCCGGATCCCCACGGGCGTGCAGATCACCCACCTGAACCTGGCGACCAACGTGGTGCAGGTGATCGAGGCCCTCGACGGCGAGGAAGGCGACCGCGGCTGCTCGTGGCTGCCGTTCTTCCACGACATGGGCCTGATCACCGCGCTGCTGGCACCGATGGTGGGTTACTACTTCACGTTCATGACGCCCGCGGCGTTCGTCCGCAGGCCCGAGCGCTGGATCCGCGAGATGTCGCGCAAGCCCGGCGACACCGGCGGCGTCATCTCGGTGGCGCCGAACTTCGCCTTCGACCACGCCGCGGCGCGCGGCCTGCCCAAGGAGGGCGACCCGCCGTTGGACATGTCCAACGTCAAGGCCATCCTCAACGGCAGCGAACCCATCTCGGCGGCCACCGTGCGCCGGTTCAACGAGGCGTTCGGCCCGTACGGCTTCAAGCCCGCCGCCATCAAGCCGTCCTACGGCCTGGCCGAGGCCACGCTGTTCGTCTCCACCACTCCGATGGGTGACGAGCCCCGGATCACCCACGTCGACCGCGAGGCGCTCAACACCGGCACCTTCGTCGAGGTCCCCGCCGACTCGCCCAAGGCCGTGGCCCAGGCGGGCGCGGGCAAGGTCGGCATCGCCGAATGGGCCGTGATCGTCGACGCCGAGACCGCGTCCGAGCTGCCCGACGGCCAGATCGGCGAGATCTGGATCAGCGGCCAGAACATGGGCACCGGCTACTGGGGCAAGCCCCAGGAGACCATCGAGGTGTTCAAGAACACGCTGAAGTCGCGGACCGACCCGTCGCACGCCGAGCGCGCCGAGGACGACGCGACCTGGGTGCGCACCGGCGACTACGGCGCCTACTACGACGGCGAGCTCTACATCACCGGCCGCGTCAAGGACCTCGTCATCATCGACGGGCGCAACCACTACCCGCAGGACCTGGAGTACTCGGCGCAGGAGGCCACCAAGGCGCTGCGCGTCGGGTACGTCGCCGCGTTCTCGGTGCCGGCCAACCAGCTTCCCGACGAGGTGTTCGCCAACGCCCACTCGGGGCTCAAGCGCGATCCCGACGACACCAGCGAGCAGCTGGTGATCGTGGGCGAGCGGGCGCCCGGGGCGCACAAGCTCGATCCGGGCCCCGTCATCGACGACATCCGAGCGGCGATCGCGGTGCGCCACGGCGTCACGGTGCGCGACGTGCTGCTGACCGCGGCCGGCGCGATTCCCCGCACCTCCAGCGGCAAGATCGGCCGGCGTGCCTGCCGCGCCGCCTACCTCGACGGCAGTCTGCGCGCCGGAAAGATCGCCAACGACTTCCCCGACGCAGCCGACTAGAGCATCGGCCACCTGGCCACCACGGCGAAAGTGAACGAACATGACTGACTCGCACGACGATTCGTTGACCCCGCCGGAGCCGGCGCCCGTGCTGTCGGAGGCGGTGGCCGAGCAGCACGGCCAACCGAGCCGCACGCACGTGACGGTGCCGGAACTGCGCACCTGGATGCGCAACTGGGTGGCCAACGCGACCAACACCTCGCCCGACGCCGTCAACGAGTCGGCGCCGTTGACCGAGCTGGGCATGGCGTCGCGCGATGCGGTGGCGATGGCCAGCGACATCGAGGACTACACGGGCGTGGTCGTGACGGCCACCATGGCGTTCCGGCATCCCACCATCGAGTCGTTGGCGACGGTCATCGTCGAGGGCGAGCCGGAGGTCGACGCGACGGGCGACGACACGGACTGGTCGCGCGACGTCGACGAGGACCGGTACAACATCGCGATCGTCGGCATCGGCACGCGCTTCCCCGGCGACATGAACACCCCCGACGAGATGTGGGCGGCGCTGCTGGAGGGCCGCGACGCGATCACCGACCTCCCGGAGGGACGCTGGGCGGAGTTCACCAGCGAGCCGCGCGTCGCCGAGCGCGTCGCGAAGGCCCGCACCCGCGGCGGCTACCTGTCGGACATCAAGGGTTTCGACGCCGAGTTCTTCGCGCTGTCGAAGATGGAGGCCGACAACATCGATCCGCAGCAGCGGATGGCGCTGGAGTTGACGTGGGAGGCGTTGGAGCACGCCAGGATTCCCGCGTCGAGCCTGCGCGGCAAGAACGTCGGCGTCTACATCGGCAGCTCGGTCAATGACTACATGTTCATGTCGGTCGCCGACCCGGCGGTCGCGCACCCGTACGCCATCACCGGCAACTCGAGTGCGGTGATCGCCAACCGCGTGTCGTACTTCTACGACTTCCGCGGCCCGTCGATGTCGATCGACACCGCGTGTTCGTCGTCGTTGGTGGCGGCGCACGAGGGCATCAAGGCGCTGCGCGCCGGTGATGCCGACGTGGTGCTGGCCGGCGGCGTCAACGCGCTCATCACGCCACTGGTGACGCTGGGTTTCGACGAGGTGGGCGGGGTGCTCGCACCCGACGGCCGGATCAAGTCGTTCTCGCAGGACGCCGACGGGTACGCGCGTTCCGAGGGCGGCGGCATGGTGGTGCTCAAGCGCCTCGCCGACGCCCGCCGCGACGGCGACGACATCCTGGCGATCATCGCCGGCGGTGCGGTCAACCACGACGGTCGCTCCAACGGCATGCTCGCGCCCAACCCGGACGCGCAGGAAGCGGTGCTGCGCAAGGCCTATCAGGACGCCGGCATCGATCCGCGCACGGTCGACTACGTCGAGGCGCACGGCACCGGCACCATCCTCGGCGATCCGATCGAGGCCGACGCCCTCGGTCGCGTGATCGGCCGCGGCCGGCCCGCGGACCGGCCCGCGCTGCTGGGTGCGGTGAAGTCCAACGTGGGACATCTCGAGTCGGCCGCCGGCGCGGCGAGCCTGGCGAAGATGGCGCTGTCGCTGAAGAACGGCAAGCTGCCGCCCTCGATCAACTACACCGGGCCCAACCCGTACATCGACTTCGACGCCGAGCGCCTCAAGGTCAACGACGTCGTCAGCGACTGGCCGCGGTACAGCGGTCACGCCATCGCGGGTGTGTCGGGCTTCGGCTTCGGCGGCGCCAACGCCCACCTGGTGCTGCGCGAGGTGCTGCCCAGCGATCTGGTGGAGCCCGAGATCGAGCCCGACGTGGCGGTGGTGACGCCGGCCAACGGGGAGGCGCAGGCCACCTACGTCGGCGGTGTCCGGATGGACGAGTACGGCGAGTTCATCCACGACGACGATTCCTCCGGCGCTGCTTACGGCGACGGTGACCTGGATCGCCCCGCCGCCGCAGCCGACGACGAGCCGGAACTGCCCGGGCTCACCGACGAGGCGCTGCGGTTGTTGGCCGTCGCGCGTGAGGAACTCGAGGCCAAGGAGCCCGTCACGCCGATCGTGCCGCTGGCCGTCTCGGGGTTCCTGACGTCGCGCAAGAAGGCCACCGCCGCCGAGTTGGCGGACTGGATCGAGAGCCCCGAGGGGCAGGCGACGCCGCTCGAGGACATCGGCCGCGCGTTGTCGCGGCGCAATCACGGCCGCTCGCGCGCGGTGGTGCTGGCCCACGATCACGCCGAGGCCGTCAAGGGGCTGCGTGCCATCGCCGAGGGCAAGCAGACGCCGCTGGTGATCTCCGCGGACGGTCCGGTCAGCAACGGCCCGGTGTGGGTGCTCGCGGGATTCGGTGCGCAGCACCGCAAGATGGGCAAGAGCCTGTACCTGCGCAACGACACGTTCGCCGAGTGGATCAACAAGGTCGACGCCTACGTCCAGGACGAGCGCGGGCACTCGGTGCTCGAACTCATCCTCGACGACGCCATCGACTACACCGACGAGACCACCGAGCTGCCCATCGAGAAGGTGCAGCTGGTCATCTTCGCGATCCAGGTGGCCCTCGGCGAGCTGCTGAAGGCGCACGGCGCGAAACCTGGTGCGGTCATTGGCCAGTCGCTCGGCGAGGCGGCTGCCGCGTACTTCTCCGGCGGCCTGTCGCTGGAGGACGCCACCCGCACCATCTGCTCGCGCGCCCACCTCATGGGTGAGGGCGAGGCGATGCTGTTCGGCGAGTACATCCGGCTGATGGCGCTGGTGGAGTACTCGCCCGACGAGATCAAGACGGTTTTCTCCGACTTCCCGGACCTCGAGGTGTGCGTCTACGCCGCCCCGACGCAGACCGTGATCGGCGGTCCGCCGGATCAGGTCGACGCGATCATCGCCAGGGCCGAGGCCGAGGGCAAGTTCGCCCGCAAGTTCCAGACCAAGGGGGCCAGCCACACGCAGCAGATGGATCCGCTGCTGGGTGAGTTGTCCGCCGAGATCCAGGGCATCGTGGCGCATCCGCTGCAGACGGCCTACTACTCGACCGTGCACGAGGGGCAGTTGATCCGTGCGGGCGCGGAGCCCATCCACGACGTCGAGTATTGGAAGAAGGGGTTGCGGCACAGCGTGTACTTCACGCACGGCATCCGCAACGCCGTCGACAACGGGCACACCACGTTCTTGGAGTTGGCCCCGAATCCCGTGGCACTCATGCAGGTTGGCTTGACGACGGCTTCCGCCGGACTCCACGACGGCCAACTCATTGCGACGCTGGCGCGCAAGCAGGACGAGGTCGACTCGATGACCACGGCCATGGCGCAGCTGTTCGTGCACGGCCACGACCTGGACTTCCCGACGCTGTTCGAGCGCGGTGCGTACGCGAACATCCCGCCCACGCGGTTCCGGCGCAAGCCGCACTGGCTGGACGTGCACTTCGCCGGTGACAGTGCCGCCGTGCTGCCCGGCAGCCACGTGGCGACGCCCGACGGCAGGCACGTGTGGGAGTATGCGCCGCGCGGCGCCGTGGACCTCGCCTCCCTGGTGAAGACCGCTGCGACGCAGGTACTTCCGGATGCCGCCCTCACGGCGTTCGAGCAGCGCGCGGTACCCGCCGACGACGCGCGGCTGGTGACGACGCTGACCCGGCACCCCGGTGGGGCGACCGTGCAGGTGCACGCGCGCATCCAGGATTCGTTCACGCTGGTGTACGACGCGATCGTCACGCGCGGCGGCGCTCCCAGTGCGCTGCCCGCGGCGGCGCCGGCAGGCACCGCGGTCGCCACCGATGCGGCGGCCGCGCAGGCCGCGCCTGCCGAGGAGCCCGCCGACGCGCAGCCCGATGCGGCGATCCTGCAGGACAACCTGACCGCGGGTGCGGGTCTGGCGGCCGGCTTCGCCAAGTGGTCGCCGGACTCCGGCGAGACCATCGGGCAGCGTCTCGGCGCGATCGTCGGCGGTGCGATGGGGTACGAGCCCGAGGACCTGCCGTGGGAGGTGCCGCTCATCGAACTGGGTCTGGACTCGTTGATGGCGGTGCGCATCAAGAACCGCGTCGAGTACGACTTCGACCTGCCGCCGATCCAGCTCACGGCGGTGCGCGACGCGAACCTGTACGCGGTGGAGAAGCTCATCCAGTACGCGATCGAGCATCGCGACGAGGTGGACCAGCTCGCCGAGTCGCAGAAGGGGCAGTCCGCCGAAGAGATCGCCGCGGCGCAGGCCGAGCTGATGGGCGGCGCCTCGACCGTCGCCGAACTGGAGGCCAAGCTCGCCGAGGCGGGGCATCCGTTGGGCGACAAGACGGATCAGGCTGCGGATCAGGCTGCGAATCCGAAGGCTGCGGATCCGGTCACCGCCGTGGCGACCGATGCCGCTGCCGCGCAGCAGGTTCCGGCGCCACCGACGAATCCCGCCGGGCCCGCTGTCCCCGCGCCTCCGACGAACCCCGCCGGACCGGCCGTCCCCGCGCCTCCGACGAACCCCGCCGGACCGTCCGCCGAGGCCAAGCAGAACGCCGCCAAGGCGGCCGCCTCGGTGCTGACGCAGGAGGCCGTCACCGAGGCACTCGGCGCCGACGTGCCCCCGCGCGACGCCGCCGAGCGCGTCACGTTCGCGACGTGGGCCATCGTCACCGGGAAGTCGCCGGGCGGCATCTTCAACGAGCTGCCCGCCATCGACGACGCCGCGGCCGAGAAGATGGCGCAGCGCCTGTCCGAGCGCGCCGACGGCACCATCACCGCCGAGCAGGTGAAGGCCGCGCGCACCATCCAGGACCTGGCGACCCCGGTCCGCGAGCAGATGGACGCCGGCGAACTCGACGGCTTCGTGCGCACCATCCGGGCCAGGCCCGAGGGTTCCACGCGCGTCCCGGTGTTCGTGTTCCACCCGGCCGGCGGCTCCACCACGGTCTACGAACCGCTGCTCAAGCGGCTGCCCGCGGACACCCCGATGTACGGGTTCGAACGGGTGGAGGGCACGGTCGAGGAACGCGCCGCGGCGTACCTGCCCAAGCTGATGGAAATCCAGGGCAAGGGCCCGTACGTGCTGGTCGGCTGGTCGCTGGGCGGTGCGTTGGCGTACGCGTGCGCCATCGGGCTCAAGCGGGCGGGTGCCGACGTGCGCTTCGTCGGGCTCATCGACATGGTGCGTCCCGGCGAAGAGGTGCCGCAGACCAAGGAGGAGACGCGGGCCCGGTGGGATCGCTACGCCCTGTTCGCGCAGCGCACCTTCAACGTCGAGATCCCGGAGATCCCCTACGAGGACCTCGAGGCGCTCGACGACGAGGGTCAGGTGCGGTTCGTCCTGGACGCGGTGAAGGAGGCCGGGGTCGACATCCCCGGCGGCATCATCGAGCACCAGCGCACGTCCTACCTGGACAACCGCCTGCTCGAGACGGCCGAGATCCAGCCGTACGACGGCCACGTCACGCTGTACATGGCCGATCGCTACCACGACGACGCCATCTTCTTCGAGCCGCGCTACGCCATCCGGCAACCCGACGGCGGCTGGGGCGAATTCGTCGAGGACCTGGAGATCGTGCCCATCGGGGGCGAGCACATCCAGGCCATCGACGAGCCGTACATTGCGAAGGTCGGGGCGCACCTGAGCGCAGCGATCAACCAGGTCGAGAGCGAGAGTGAGGCGAAGTGACCGACACGCCGACCGCGAGCAGGGCGCACACGACCGCCGAGAAGCTGGCCGAACTCCGCGAAAAGCTGGAGCTGGCCCAGGATCCCGGCGACGAGAAGGCCAAGGCCCGGCGCGACAAGAAGGGCATTCCCAGTGCCCGCGCCCGCATCCACGCGCTGCTGGACCCGGGCACGTTCTTCGAGATCGGCGCGCTGGCGCGCACGCCGGGGGACCCGAACGCGTTCTTCGGCGACGGCGTGGTCACCGGCCACGGCACCATCAACGGCCGGCCGGTGGGCGTGTTCAGTCACGACCAGACGGTGTTCCAGGGTTCCGTCGGTGAGATGTTCGGCCGCAAGGTGGCCAAGCTGATGGAGTGGGTCGCCATGGTGGGCTGCCCCATCATCGGCATCAACGACTCGGCCGGCGCCCGCATCCAGGACACGGCGACGTCGCTGGCGTGGTACGCCGAGCTGGGCCGGCGGCACGAGATGCTGCGCGGCCTGGTGCCGGAGATCTCGCTGATCTTCGGCAAGTGCGCGGGCGGCGCGGTGTACTCGCCCATCCAGACCGACCTGGTCGTCGCGGTGCGCGACCAGGGGTACATGTTCATCACCGGGCCCGACGTCATCAAGGACGTCACGGGCGAGGACGTCTCCTTCGACGAGCTGGGCGGCGCCGACGTGCAGGCGCAGCGCGGCAACATCCACAAGGTGGTGGAGTCCGAGGCGGCCGCCTACCAGTACGTGCGGGACTATCTGAGCTTCCTGCCCGCCAACCACTTCGACGACGCGCCGATCGTCAACCCGGGCCTGGAGCCGGAGTACACGTCGTCGGACTACGAACTCGACACCATCGTGCCGGATTCGGACAACCAGGCCTACGACATGCACGAGATCCTGCTGCGCATCTTCGACGACGGCGACGTCTTCGAGATCGCCGATCAGCGCAGCCCGTCGATGATCACGGCGTTCGCCCGCGTCGACGGCAGGCCGGTGGGCGTCGTCGCCAACCAGCCGCTGCACATGTCGGGTGCCGTCGGCAACGAGGCCTCCGACAAGGCCGCCGGCTTCATCCGGTTCTGCGACTCGTTCAACCTGCCGCTGGTGTTCGTCGTCGACACCCCGGGTGCCATGCCCGGTGTCGAGGAGGAGAAGGGCGGCATCATCAAGCGCGGTGGCCGGTTCTTCAACGCCATCGTGGAGGCCGACGTCCCGAAGGTGACGATCGTGGTGCGCAAGGCGTACGGCGGCGGTTACGCGGTGATGGGCTCCAAGCAGCTGTCGGCCGACCTCAACTACGCGTGGCCCACGGCGCGCATCGCGGTGATCGGCGCGGAGGGTGCGGCGCAGTTGCTGGTCAAGCGGTTGGCAGGGCTGCCGGAGGAGGAGGTCGCGAAGATTCGCGCCGACTTCATCGAGGGGTACAACACCAACCTGGCCGTGCCGTGGACGGCCGCCGAGCGCGGGTACATCGACGGTGTCATCGAGCCGCACGAGACCCGGTTGCTGATCCGCAAGTCGCTGCGACTGCTGCGTGACAAGCAGAACGTCAACAAGGTGCAGCGCAAGCACGGCCTGACCCCGCTGTAGGCCGTTAGTATTCGGCCCATGCCGCTTGCCGAAGGCGAGGTGATCGCCGGATACCGAATCGTGGGCTCCCTCGGTGCCGGCGGCATGGGCGAGGTGTATCTCGCCCAGCATCCGCGCCTGCCGCGTTACGACGCGCTGAAGCTGTTGACGCCGTCGGTGTGCTGTGACGCCGAGTACCGGGAACGGTTCAACCGCGAGGCCGAGATCGCCGGGAGCCTGTGGCACCCGCACATCGTGTCGATCCACGATCGCGGTGACGTGGACGGTCAGCTGTGGATCGCGATGGACTACGTCGACGGCATCGACGCGGGGCGATTGCTGTCCGAGCAGTACCCGTCGGGCATGCCGCACGACCTGGTGGTGCGTCTGGTCACCGCGGTGGGGGAGGCGCTGGACCACGCGCACGGCAAGGGTCTGACGCATCGCGACATCAAGCCGGCCAACGTCCTGGTGGCCAATCCGGGTACCGACGACGAGCGCATCATGTTGGCCGACTTCGGCATTGCGCGGCGGCTGGACGACTCGTCGAACCTGACGGGCACCAACATGACGGTGGGCACGGTGGCCTACGCGGCACCGGAACAGCTCACCGGGGAGGTCGTCGACGGACGTGCCGATCAATACGCACTGGCTGCCACGGCGTATCAATTACTCACCGGCACACCGCCGTTCCAGCATTCGAACCCGGCGGTGGTGATCAGCCAGCACCTCACCGCCACGCCGCCGCCCATCGGGGAGAAGCGGCCCGAACTGGCCAGTCTGGGACCGGTGTTCGACAAGGCGCTGGCCAAGTCCCCACGGGACCGGTTCGACCGGTGCGTCGACTTCGCCAGGGCGCTCGGACATGGCATGGGGGCGTTGGACCACGACGGCGGAGCGACGGTGGCCGCGCAGGCGGCCACGTCGGGGCCGCGGCATGCGCGGCCCGTGACGCCGAAGGGACGGTCACGGCGCCGGTACGTCGTGGCGGCCGTGGTGGCCGTCGTGGTGCTGGGTCTCATCGGGGCGGTGGCGGTGCTGGCGTTCGACGACGAGCGGCACGGAACGTCCGCCGCGCAGGCGCCGTCGGTGCCCGTCGTGGTGGTGGGCGCGGATTGCGCGACGCTGGGGGCGGCGGGTGTCACCGAGAAGGGGGCCCCGGCGTACTGCGCGCGGATGCCGTCGTCGGATTCCGACCTGTGGTCGCTGTACGAGGGCACCATCGCGTCGCCGACGGTGCGGACGAGCGCGGGTGAACCGTCGGCGCCGCCGGAGGTGCTGGTGTGCATGCAGCAGACGGGCGACACCAGAGCCGGCTGCAGCAGCGACATCGCGCGCGAGAACGCCGATCCCGCGGCCAACGACAACGTGCAGCCGACGCCCTAGAACGCCGGCGGCGACGTCTCCTCGGACCGGCCCCGGGCGCGCGTTCCGCGGCGCTCAGGCTCGGCTGCCGGATGCTCCGTTCGCGCCCGCATTTCCCGAATTGCCCTGCTGGCCAGTGCTTCCCGCCGCACCCTTGGCGCCGGCCTTGCCGTTGGTGCCGATGGTCCGTCCGCCTGCGCCGCCTGCGCCGCCCGCTCCGGCATCGCCGCCACGGCCGCCAGAGCCGCCCGCGCCGCCGCTGCC
>NZ_JBYVYK010000059.1:0-33444 GCF_058148405.1 Mycobacterium sp. DHQP2018-32-09
GCTGCTGCGGCGGCGGGTGCCGCACCCCCGGTGAACGCCGAGGCGAGGCCCTGCAGCAGCTGCGGCGCGTTGCTCAGCAGCGGCAGTCCGGCCATGCCGGGGATGACCGGCGCCGGGGCGGGGGCCGGGGCCGGCTCCGCGGCGGCGGGCGCACTGAAGGCCAAGGCGGCGCCCACCGCACCTGCGGCCGCGATTCCGCTGGCAGCGGCGGCCTTTCGGATGGTCTTGCTGACGAGATGCATGGTTCTCCCAATCGGTTGGCGGCACGTCTGCTCCCGAAGCTACGGAGTTACTGGAGTTACTCAAGTGACATGTGTGGCATTTATGGAACCGTTACGCACACGTCTGCACCGCGTGACCAGTCGCTAGAGTCGGGGAGATAGACACCCATTCGCCGGCACCGAGCCGGCCCGCGAGCACGGCAGCGCACCGGCTGACCGGGTCGATCCGGCTCCTGGCGCCATGGCTGCTGATACTCAGCGTCGCCGCACGACTGGCCTGGACCTACCTGGTGCCCAACGGCGCCAACTTCGTCGACCTGCACGTCTACGTCGGCGGCGCGGCCACCGTCGGCACCGACCGACAGCTCTACGACTACGTCTACGCCGATCAGACCCCGGACTTTCCGCTGCCCTTCACCTATCCGCCCTTCGCGGCCGTGGTCTTCGCGCCGCTGCGGTTCGTCCCCTTCGGGCTCCTGGCGTTCCTGTGGCAGGTGGGCATCATCGCCGCGCTGTACGGCGTGGTGTGGGTGTCGTTGAGATTGCTGGGCCGACCCGACCATCGGCTCGCGATGGCGTGGACGGCCGTCGGCATCTGGACCGAACCCCTACGCAGCACGTTCGACTACGGGCAGGTCAACGTGGTGCTGGCCCTCGCCGTGCTGTGGGCGGTCTACACCACGCGGTGGTGGCTGTCCGGGCTGCTGGTCGGCGTGGCCGCAGGCATCAAGCTCACCCCCGCGGTCGCGGGGCTGTACTTCGTGGGCGCGCGGCGGTGGGGAACGGCCGCGTTCTCCGCGCTGGTGTTCTTCGCGACCATCGGGGTGTCGGTGCTCGTCCTGCGCGGCCAGGCGACCTACTACTTCACCGACCTGCTCGGCGACGCCGGACGCGTCGGTCCCGTCGGCACGTCGTTCAACCAGTCGTGGCGCGGCGCCATCTCGCGGATCGTCGGTCACGACGCCGGGTTCGGTCCCGCGGTGTTGGCGGGGGTGGCGGTGACCGCCGTGCTGGCCGTGCTGGCCTGGCGGGCGCTGCGCACCGCCGCGCCGGGCGGCACGCTCGACCGACTGGGCGCCCTGCTGGTGGTGCAGCTGTTCGGGCTGCTGCTGTCCCCGATCTCCTGGACGCACCACTGGGTGTGGTTGATCCCGCTGATGATCTGGTTGTTGCACGGTCCGCTCGGCGGCCGGACGGGTGCGCGGGTGCTCGGCTACGGATGGCTGGTGCTGGTGCTCGTGGGCGTGCCCTGGCTGTTGAGCTTCGCCCAGCCGACCATCTGGCAGATCAGCCGGCCGTGGTACCTGGCGTGGGCGGGGCTCGTCTACGTCGTGGCCACCCTCGCCACGCTGGCCTACGTCGCGCTCAGCGCCCGACGATGCCGTTGATGTCGCGCGCCATCTCGACGTCCTTGTCCGTGATGCCTCCCTCGGAATGCGTCACGAGCGCGAACGTGACGGTCCGCCAACGGATGTTGATGTCCGGATGGTGATCCTTCGCCTCGGCGTGTTCGGCGACGTGGCGCACCGCCTCGATGCCGTCGAGGAAGGCGTCGAACTCGATCTCGCGGCGCAGCGCCCCGTCTCGCCGCTGCCATCCGGCCAACTCGCCCAGCGCGGCATCCACTTGTTCGTCAGTCAGTATGGCCATGCCTCCTGCATACCCCCTGACGGCGTGTCCGTAGCGTGCCTTCGGTGAACGGGACCGTGGTGGCCGGCGCCGTGATCGTCGACGGGGCACTGCTCGTCGCGCAACGCAGGCACCCGCCCGAACTCGCCGGGCTGTGGGAACTACCGGGCGGCAAGGTGGTGCCCGGGGAGACCGACCGGGACGCCCTGGTGCGCGAACTGCGCGAGGAACTGGGCGTCGACGTCGTCGTGGGCGCGCGCGTCGGGAACGACGTGGTGCTGCCGAACGCGATGACGCTGCGCGCGTACCTCGTCACCGTGGTCGCCGGTGCCGTCGCCGCGCACGACCACGAGGCGCTGCGCTGGGTCACCGCCGTCGAACTCGCCACCGTCGACTGGGTGCCCGCCGACCGATCGTGGGTGCCGCACCTGGCGGCGGCCCTGCGGTCCGGGAGCCGCTAGTACCGCAGCCGGTCGGCCACCACGCGGGCGGCGCCGTGGTGGCGCACCGCGTACACGGGGTGCGTCAGCGCCGGGTGTCTGCAGTGGGGGCACGACTCGCTGGGCTGGTTGGCGGCGGCGAACGCCAAGTGGTGACATGCAGCACACCTGACGACGAACACCGCCCCCATCCAGTTGAGCAGGCCGAGATAGATCGCGACCGTCGTGGCCAGGCCGAGGACGACGATCAGCGCGATGGTCGCAGCTTCGTAAACGGACACGAGCCCTACCTCCGATCAACGCCGGACGCTTCCACGTTACGCCGGTCAACGCGCTGGTCGTCAGGACTTTCTCGCCAGCTTGAACACCTTCTCCAGATCCTTGCCGCGGATGCCGTTGCGCTCGGCCTTCTGCACCCGGTGCAGCACCAGCGGACACCGCTTGCACCGGGGCTTGGACCGGCAGCACTTCTTCTTCGCCTTGGCCGTGGCGAACTTGGGAGACTTCACGCGATCCCTTCGTCGTCGATCCGCGTTTTCGCGAATGCACACCCGCGCTGCGACAATTCTGGCGTGGATTTTCGTAACGTAGCCATCGTCGCCCACGTCGACCACGGCAAGACGACTCTGGTCGATGCGATGCTGCGGCAGTCCGGCGCCCTCACCCATCGCGGTGACGACGCCGTCGAACGCCTCATGGACTCCGGTGACCTGGAGAAGGAAAAGGGCATCACCATCCTGGCGAAGAACACCGCCGTGCACCGCACGCACGCCGACGGCAGCGTCACGGTGATCAACGTCATCGACACGCCGGGCCACGCCGACTTCGGCGGCGAGGTGGAACGCGGGCTGTCGATGGTCGACGGCGTGGTGCTGCTGGTCGACGCGTCCGAGGGCCCGCTGCCGCAGACGCGGTTCGTGCTGCGCAAGGCCCTGGCCGCGCACCTCCCGGTGATCCTCGTGGTCAACAAGACCGACCGTCCCGACGCCCGCATCGCCGAAGTGGTCTCCGAGAGCCACGACCTGCTGCTCGACGTCGCCTCCGACCTCGACGACGAGGCCCAGGCCGCCGCCGAGAAGGCCCTCGACCTGCCGACGCTGTACGCCTCCGGGCGCGCGGGCATCGCCAGCACCACCGAACCCCCCAACGGGCAGAACCCCGACGGCGAGAACCTCGACCCGCTGTTCGACGTGCTCATGGAGCACATCCCGCCGCCCAGCGGTGACCCCGAGGCCCCGCTGCAGGCGCTCGTCACCAACCTCGACGCCTCGGCCTTCCTCGGCCGCCTGGCGCTGATCCGCATCTACAACGGCAAGCTGCGCAAGGGCCAGCAGGTGGCCTGGATGCGCGAGGTCGACGGCCTCCCCGTCGTCACCAACGCCAAGATCACCGAGCTGCTCGCCACCGTCGGCGTCGAGCGCAACCCGACCGACGAGGCCGTCGCGGGCGACATCGTCGCCGTCGCCGGCCTGCCCGAGATCATGATCGGCGACACGCTCGCCGACCCCGAGCACGCGCACGCCCTGCCGCGCATCACGGTCGACGAGCCCGCGATCTCGGTCACCATCGGCACCAACACGTCGCCGCTGGCAGGCAAGGTCTCCGGGCACAAGCTCACCGCCCGCATGGTCAAGAGCCGGCTCGACAGCGAACTCGTCGGCAACGTGTCCATC
Source organism: Mycobacterium sp. DHQP2018-32-09 (assembly GCF_058148405.1). Classification (NCBI taxonomy): domain Bacteria; kingdom Bacillati; phylum Actinomycetota; class Actinomycetes; order Mycobacteriales; family Mycobacteriaceae; genus Mycobacterium; species Mycobacterium sp. DHQP2018-32-09. The sequence continues at coordinate 3,964 of NZ_JBYVYK010000059.1, forward strand.
CGGGTCGTCGACATCGGCAGGCCCGACGCGTGGGAGGTGCAGGGCCGCGGCGAGCTGGCGCTGGCCATCCTCGTCGAGCAGATGCGCCGCGAGGGCTTCGAGATGACCGTCGGCAAGCCGCAGGTGGTCACGCGCACCATCGACGGCAAGCTGCACGAGCCGTTCGAGGCCATCACCATCGACTGCCCCGAGGAGTTCGTCGGCGCCATCACCCAGCTGATGGCCGCCCGCAAGGGCCGCATGGAGGAGATGACCAACCACGCGGCAGGGTGGGTCCGGATGGACTTCATCGTCCCGAGCCGTGGCCTCATCGGCTTCCGCACCGACTTCCTCACCCTGACGCGCGGCACCGGCATCGCCAACGCCGTGTTCGACGGCTACCGGCCGTGGGCGGGCGAGATCCGCGCGCGGCACACCGGCTCGCTGGTCTCCGACCGCAGCGGCAGCATCACGCCGTTCGCCATGATCCAGTTGGCCGATCGCGGGCAGTTCTTCGTCGAACCCGGCGAGGACACCTACGAAGGCCAGGTGGTGGGCATCAACCCCCGCGCCGAGGACCTCGACGTCAACGTGACGCGCGAGAAGAAGCTGACCAACATGCGCAGCTCGACCGCCGACGTCATGGAGACGCTGGCCCGGCCGCTGACGCTCGACCTCGAGCAGGCCATGGAGTTCTGCGCCGAGGACGAGTGCGTCGAGGTGACGCCGGAGGTCGTGCGCGTGCGCAAGGTCGAACTCACCGCGAGCCTGCGGGCCAGGGCGAAGGCGCGGGCGAAGGCGCGCAACTGACCGTCGGGCGCCGCCGACGGCACGCCACTGCCGGTGGTGGCGTCGACGGCGTCGGGCGGGTCGATACCCTGAGCTTCGTGCCGACCACCCGCCGACGCGTGCCCACCGCCGTCGGCGCGTTGTTCAGTTCGGCGCTGTGCGCGTTCACGATGGCCGCGTGCACGGTGAGCCCGCCGCCGGCGCCGCAGAGCACCGACACCACCGTGAGCACGCCGCCGCCGCCGATGAAGGCGACGCAGATCATCATGGCGATCGACTCCATCGGCGCGGGGTTCAACCCGCACCTGATGAGCGACCAGTCGCCCGTCAACGCCGCGATCTCGGCGCTGGTGCTGCCCAGTTCGTTCCGGCCCATCGCCGACCCGGCCACCAGCACCGGCTCGCGCTGGGAGCTGGACACCTCGCTGCTGACCTCGGCAGAGGTGACGGCCGAGGACCCGTTCACCGTGACCTACAAGATCCGGCCCGAGGCGTCCTGGACCGACAACGCCCCGATCGCCGCCGACGACTACTGGTACCTGTGGCGGCAGATGGTGAGCCAGCCCGGGGTCGTCGACCCGGCCGGCTACGACCTCATCACGGGCGTGCAGTCCGTCGACGGGGGCAAGACCGCCGTCGTGACGTTCTCGCAGCCGTACCCGGCGTGGCGCGAGCTGTTCAACGACATCCTGCCCGCGCACATCGTCAAGGACGTCCCCGGCGGGTTCGCGGCGGGGCTGGCGCGCGCCATGCCGGTCACGGGCGGCCAGTTCCGGGTCGAGAGCATCGACCCGCAGCGCGACGAGATCCTGCTGGCGCGCAACGATCGCTACTGGGCGGAGCCCGCGAAGCCGGACCTCATCCTGTTCCGCCGCGGCGGCGCCCCCGCCGCGCTGGCCGACTCCATCCGCAACGGCGACACGCAGGTGGCGCAGGTGCACGGCGGGCAGGCCGCGTTCGCGCAGCTGTCGGCCATCCCCGACGTGCGGACTGCCCGCATCGTGACGCCGCGCGTCATGCAGTTGACGTTGCGCGCCGAGCGGCCGATGCTCGCGGACCCGCAGGTGCGTAAGGCCGTGCTCGGCCTGCTCGACGTCGACCTGCTGGCCGCGGTCGGCGCGGGCAGCGACAACACGGTGACGCTGGCGCAGGCCCAGGTGCGCTCGCCCTCGGATCCCGGCTACGTTCCGACCGCCCCGCCCGCGCTCACCACCGAGGAGGCCATGCGCCTGCTGGCCGCGGCGGGCTATCAGGTGCAGCCGGTGGAGTCCAGCACCCCGTCACCGTCCGGCGCGCCCGGTGCTCCCGGCGCGCCCGCGCCCTCGCCCGATGACCGCGGCCGCGTCACCAAGGACGGCGAGCCGCTGACCCTGGTGCTCGGCGTGGCCAACAACGACCCCACCTCGGTGGCCGTCGCGAACACCGCCGCCGACCAGTTGCGCAACGTGGGCATCACCGCGTCCGTGCTGTCGCTGGATCCGCCGACGCTCTACGGCGACGCGCTCACCGAGAACCGCGTCGACGCGATCGTCGGCTGGCATCAGGCCGGCGGCGACCTGGCCACGGCGCTGGCGTCGCGCTACGGCTGCCCGGCCCTGGAAGCCACCGCCGTGCCCACGACTCCGTCGAGCGACACCGCGGCCACCCCGGCACCGGCGGACGACCCGACGACGACGTCGCCGCCGGCGTCGTCGACGCCCCGCACGCCGACTTCCGCCACGCCGCCTGCGACGACTCCTGCCACCACTCCCGCCACGACGGATACCACCACCACGCCGCGCCCGGTCCCGGGCTCCGACCAACTGGTTCAGGCGCCCAGCAACCTGACCGGCATCTGCGATCGCAGCATCCAACCCATGATCGCCTCGGCGCTGGAGGGCACGGCGAACATCGCCGACGTGCTCAACGCCGTGGAGCCGCGGCTGTGGAGCATGAACACGGTGTTGCCGATCATGCAGGACACCACGATCGTCGCGGCAGGCCCCAGCGTGCGCAACGTCAACCTGTCGGGTGCGGTGCCCGTCGGCATCGTTGGCGACGCCGGCCGGTGGATCAAGCGGCCGCAGTGACCCGCGCAGCCTGATGTCGTTCGCGCGCACGGCGAATCGCGTGCGCGGCGACGGCGGCGACGCCGAACACCAACAGCAGCCAGTACGGGGGACGGGCGAGTTCCCAGACGAACAGGGCCGCCCACAGCGGAGCACGCTGCGTCACCGCGAGCACACCCACCGCGCACGTCAGGGACACCGCGGCGACGTCGACGTCGGTGCCCGCCAGCTGGTTGAGTGCCAGTGCGGCAACCGATCCGGCGGCCGCACCGGTCGCCAGGGCCGGGGTGATCATGCCGCCGACGGCGCCCGCGCGCAGGTATAGCGCCGTCAGCAACGGCTTGAGTACCAGGACGACGGCAGCGCCGGTGAGCGTCAGACCGGCGTCCAGGCTCACCGTGAGGATGCTGCGGCCGTTGCCCGGCAGCTCGGGCCACCAGATCGAGCACACCCCGGTGGCCAACCCGGCCGCCGCGACCGTGAGAATCAGTGTCCACGAACGGGTCTGGGGCCGGGGATGCGCCTTGATGGTCAACCATTCGAAGGCCAGCCCCACGGCGACGGCCAACGGTGCGATGGCCAACGCCAGGAAGCCGAACAGGTAGGACAACTCCGCGTCGGGCCAGGTGAGGGTGTGCTCGTAGTGCGTCACCGGGGACGCCACCGCCACCGCCAGGCTCGACGTGATCAGCGCCGTCCCCACCACGCGAGGATGCCAGCTGCCCAACATGATTCGCGCCGCGAACAGTGCTCCGCCCAGCGGCACGCTGTACACCGCGGCCAGCCCGGCGCCTGCGGCGCATGCCAGCAGGATCTCCTTGTCGCGCGCGGTCAGGTGCCACCGTGAGATGCCCAGGTCGCCGAAGGCGGCTGCCAGCTGCCGCGGGGCACCCTCACGGCCCAGCGAGGCGCCCGATCCCACGACGAGCACCTGCAGCGCGGCGTCGGCGACGAGCCGGCTGCGCGGCAGCGGGCGGTGCTCGGCGATGGTGGCCGCCAACGCGGGCACGTCGGCGCGGCGGCGCAGCAGCCACCAGCCACAGCCGGCGAGTGCACCGCCGAGCAGCGGTGCCGCCGCCCGCCGCACCGGGCTGCTGGCACCGACGCCTTGCAGCAACGTGCCGAACGAGTAGTGATAGGCGAGGTGCTCGACGGCATGCAGCACCAGCGTGGTGGCGGCACCGGCGACGCCGGCGAGCAGACCGATGACGACCACCGCGCTCGAGTACTCGACGGCGCGCCGTGACACCGGCTGAATCTATCGTGTTCGGCGTGGCAGTTCCGAGGTTGTTGTTCGTGCACGCCCACCCCGACGACGAGACGTTGACCACCGGCGGCACCATCGCGCACTACGCCGCTCGCGGCGCCGACGTCCACGTCGTCACCTGCACGCTGGGGGAGGAGGGTGAGGTGATCGGGCCGCGCTGGGCCGGCCTGGTGGTGTCGGAGGGCGACCAGCTGGGCGGCTACCGCATCGGGGAGCTGACGGCGGCCTTGGCGCACCTGGGCGTCGCATCACCGGTGTTCCTTGGCGGCGCGGGCCGGTGGCGCGACTCCGGGATGGCAGGCACTCCGGCCCGCCACCGGCAGCGGTTCGTCGACGCGCCCCTGGATGAGGCGGCGGCGACCCTCGCCGCGCTCGTCGACGACCTCCGCCCCCACGTCGTCGTCACCTATGACGCCGACGGCGGTTACGGGCATCCCGACCACGTGCGGGCCCACCAGGTGACGATGGCCGCCGTCGACGCCGCCGCGTGGGCAGTGCCGAAGGTCTACTGGACCGTGACCTCGCACCGTGCCCTGGACGCCGGGTTGCGGGATCTCGACGACGCCGACCTGCCGCCGCACTGGACGCGGCATGCGGTGCAGGAGTTCCCGTTCCGGTACGCCGACGAGGATCTCGACGCCGTGGTCGACGTCTCGGCGAGCCGGGACGCCAAGCTGGCGGCCATGCGCGCGCACGCCACGCAGATCAGCGTGAGCCCCGACGGACGCGCATTCGCGCTGTCCAACGACGTCGCACAGCCGGTCCTGGATCGGGAGTGCTACGTCCTGGCTGCGGGCAGCCCGGGGGACCGTGACGTCCGCGGCTGGGAGACCGACCTGCTGGCGGGGCTGAACCTCGGGTGATGCGCGCACCCGGATCGTGAGCCGAGGTAAGCTCCGGGCATTACTGCGCGCACGGCCGGAGGGATGACGATGGACCCCGATCTGGATCCCAACCTGCAGCACTGGCAAGACCGCCTGGACAACTTCCAGTGGGTGGTCGGTTCGCTGGTCGGAATGCTCGACAGCATCCCGACCTGAGCGCCGACACCGCGGGCCGGCTCCGGCCGGCCGTCCTTGCCGTGCTCGCACTCGACGGCGTGCTCTCCGCGCTGATCGGCGCGCTCTTCCTGCCCCTGTTCCTCGGGTCCATCCCGGTTCCGATCAGCGGCGTGCTCAGCGGTCTCACCAACCTGGCCCTGGTGTGGGCGGCACGGGAGTGGTCGTCGACGAGCCGGCTGGCGGGGCTACCCCTGTGGACGTGGCTGGCCACCGTCATCGTGCTGACCTTCGGGGGGCCGGGCGCGGACATCGTGTTCGGCGGCCCCGGCATCCTGCAACTGGGCCCGGTGGTGCTGCTGGTCCTCGGCGCCGCGCCGCCGCTGCTCTACCTGTACTACCGCAACCGTTAGCCGGGCTCAGTCCGTCGCGTTCTTGGCGGGCTTGGTGTTCGAGGCGTCGTTGGCGTCCTTGCTCTGCTTGGTGTCCTTGCTCTGCTTGGCGTCCTTGGTCTGTTTGGTCTGCGTGGTGTTCGGGGAACCCTTCGCCGCCCCGGAATCCTTTGCCGCCCCGGTGCCCTTCGCCGTCCCGGTGCCCTTCACGGCCCCGGAGCCCTTGGGGTCTGGCGAACCCTTGACGGCCGGGGAATCGGTGGCCTGCTGCGTGCCGGACGACGTCGCGCTTCCCGAGCCGGACGTTCCCGCCGTACCGGTCGCGGCTCCGGTGCCGGTGGTGCCTGCAGGGTCGGTCGTCGCCTGCGGGGCGGAGCCCTTGGGCGCTGCCGGTGCCGTGGTCTGCCCGGCCGGTGCGACCTGCGTGTCAGCCTCCGTCGTGGCAGCCTCCTCCGTGGGTGCCTCCGTGGGTGCCGTCTCGACGGCCGTCGCCTGCTCGGTGGTCATGGTGGCAGCGGCCAGGTCGGTCGGCAGCGCGGTACCCGGCTGCTCAACACCGGCCGGTTCGGTGGTGAGTTCCGTGGCGGTGGGCTTGGGCAGGGTATCGGCGGGGAGGGTCGCGGGTTGGGCTGCCGCCTCGGGTGCGGTGAGCGCCGTCAGCGTCATCGTCGGCTGCTGGGCCGCCAGCGGGCCGATGGGCGGCAGCGGCGGGATGAGCCACCCGAAGAAGTAGTTGAACTCGGCGACGCCGGTGTTGATCAGTGCCGCGACGGTGGTCGTGGCGACGGCGCCGATGCCGTTGACCCACGCGGCGACGTTGAGCGGCTGGTTGACCACCGGGATCACCAGGTCGTAGACGACGCTGTTGGCGACCGGCACGCCGAGGTTGTAGTACACGATCCCGATCTGGTCGCCCAGCAGATAGCCGTAGGGCACGAACTGCAGGGCGTACTGTGCCAGCTGCACGCCGTAGGTGACCCACTGCAGGCCCCACTGGTAGGCCGCCGAGATGCCGTCTCCGGTGGCGCTGAACGGCCCGGGCGCCGGCGGCGGCACCGGTACCGCGGCTGCTGCGACGGGGTCGATGCGGGACATGGCCGCCTGGGCGGCGTCGAGTTGCGCCGGCTGTGCGGGCGCGAGCACCAGCGGCCGGACGGCTGCGCTCAGCGCGACGCGGGCGTCGCTGCGGGCGGGTGCTGCCGCCTCGACGGGCGCCGACGGGCCGGGAAGCAGCGCAGCGGTCAGCGCGACGGCGGCCATTCCGGTGCTCAGGCGCGACCGGAGTGATGGGTTCATGGGCCTGCTACCTCTCGCCGTATGGCCGGAACAGTGCGAATTTACGCGGCCGTCGGCCTCCTGCGGTGAGATCTGGCAAACGGGGGGCGCCCGTGTCGGGCCCCGCGGGCTACTGTGGCTGTCATGTCTGGGGCGTGGCGACCGATGTCAGATGCTGGGAAGGCGCGGATGAATTTCGTCGGCAGTGGGGTTACAGGGGAGTGGCTCTGAACTCCCAGCGCGGTACCGCTCTGCCCAGTCCGGTGGTCCCACCGAAGGTCGAGACGGCATCCGCCAGTCCGGCCGCGTTGCGTCGCGTGCTGCGGCGTGCGCGCGACGGCGTCACCCTCAACGTCGACGAGGCGGCCATCGCGATGACCGCCCGCGGCGACGACCTGGCGGACCTGTGTGCCAGCGCCGCACGGGTGCGCGACGCCGGGTTGCAGGCGGCGGGGCGGCTCGGGGCGGCGGGCCGGCTGCCGGTCAGCTATTCGCGCAAGGTCTTCATCCCGGTGACCCATCTGTGTCGGGACACGTGCCACTACTGCACGTTCGTCACGGTGCCCGGCAAGCTCCGCGCTCAGGGCAAGGGCATGTTCATGGAGCCCGACGAGATCCTCGACGTCGCCCGTCGGGGTGCCGAATTGGGTTGCAAGGAAGCGTTGTTCACCCTCGGCGACCGGCCGGAGGCGCGCTGGGACGAGGCGCGGCAGTGGCTCGACGAGCGCGGGTACGACTCGACGCTGGACTACGTGCGGGCCATGGCCATCCGCGTCCTCGAGGAGACCGGTCTGCTGCCGCACCTCAATCCCGGCGTGATGAGCTGGTCGGAGCTGTCGCGGCTCAAGCCGGTGGCGCCGTCCATGGGCATGATGCTGGAGACCACGTCGCGGCGGCTGTTCGAGACCAAGGGGGAGGCGCACTACGGCAGCCCCGACAAGGATCCCGCCGTGCGGTTGCGCACGCTCGACGACGCCGGGCGGCTGTCGATCCCCTTCACCACCGGGTTGCTGGTGGGCATCGGGGAGACGCTCACCGAGCGCGCCGAGACCGTGCATGCGATTCGGCGGTCGCACAAGGAGTTCGGTCACGTCCAAGAGGTGATCGTGCAGAACTTCCGCGCGAAGGATCACACCGCGATGGCGGCCGCCCCGGACGCGGGGCTCGACGACTTCCTGGCCACGATCGCCGTCACGCGCCTGGTGATGGGACCGAAGGTGCGCATCCAGGCCCCGCCGAACCTGGTGTCGCGCGCCGAGTGCCTGGCCCTGATCGGGGCGGGCGTCGACGACTGGGGTGGGGTGTCGCCGCTGACGCCAGACCACGTCAACCCGGAGCGGCCGTGGCCCGCGCTCGACGACTTGGCCGAGGTCACCGCGGAGGCCGGCTACGACCTGGTGCAGCGGCTCACCGCGCAGCCCCAGTACGTCCAGGCCGGCGCCGCGTGGATCGATCCGCGGGTCATGGCGCACGTCGCCGCCCTGGCCGATCCCGACACCGGGCTGGCGCTCGACGTGAACCCGGTGGGCAGGCCGTGGCAGGAGCCCGACGAGGCCACCGAGTCCCTGGGCCGCACCGACCTGCACACCGCCATCGACACCGAGGGCAGGCGCACCGAGACGCGCAGTGACCTCGGCAGCGCGTTCGGCGACTGGGAGTCCATTCGGGCCAAGGTCGAGGAGTTGGCGGCGCGGGCGCCGGAACGCATCGACACCGACGTGCTTGCCGCGTTGCGCTCGGCCGAGCGCAACCCCGCGGGCTGCTCGGACGACGAGTACCTCGCCCTGGCCACCGCCGACGGTCCGGCGTTGGACGCCGTTGCCGCACTTGCCGATTCGCTGCGGCGCGACGTCGTCGGCGACGACGTGACGTTCGTGGTGAACCGGAACATCAACTTCACCAACATCTGCTACACCGGGTGTCGGTTCTGCGCGTTCGCCCAGCGCAAGGGCGACGCCGACGCCTACTCGCTGTCCACCGACGAGGTGGCCGACCGGGCGTGGGAGGCGCACGTCGCCGGCGCCACCGAGGTGTGCATGCAGGGCGGCATCGACCCGGAGCTGCCGGTCACCGGCTACGCCGACCTGGTGCGTGCGGTGAAGGCGCGGGTGCCGTCGATGCACGTGCACGCCTTCTCCCCGATGGAGATCGCCAACGGGGTCACCAGGGCGGGTACCAGCATCCGCGAGTGGCTCACGGCGCTGCGCGAGGCGGGTCTGGACACGATCCCCGGCACGGCCGCCGAGATCCTCGACGACGAGGTGCGCTGGGTGCTCACCAAGGGCAAGCTACCCACGTCGATGTGGATCGAGGTGGTGACGACGGCGCACGAGGTGGGCCTGCGGTCGTCGTCGACCATGATGTACGGCCACGTCGACACCCCGAAGCACTGGGTGGGCCACCTCAACGTGCTGCGCGACATCCAGGACCGCACGGGCGGTTTCACCGAGTTCGTGCCGCTGCCGTTCGTGCACCAGTCCTCGCCGCTATATCTGGCGGGCGGCTCGCGGCCGGGGCCCACGCACCGTGACAACCGCGCGGTGCACGCGTTGGCGCGCATCATGCTGCACGGCCGGATCCCGAGCATCCAGACCAGCTGGGTCAAGCTCGGGGTGGAGCGCACCCAGGTGATGCTGGAAGGCGGGGCCAACGACCTGGGTGGCACGCTGATGGAGGAGACCATCTCCCGCATGGCGGGCTCGGAGAACGGGTCGGCCAAGTCCGTCGCCGAGTTGGTCGCGATCGCCGAGGGCATCGGCAGGCCCGCGCGTCAGCGGACCACGGATTACTCGCCGCTGGCGGCCTGAGGGGCGTCCATCGCCTGGATCAGGTCGAGGGCGCGCGCCTGTGCGGCACGCACCGCCCGTTTGGCGGCGCGGCCGCCGGCCCGCTTGGCCTGCTTGCGCAGGGCGCGGCGACGGCGCAGCGTTGGCAGCGAGTCGAGTACCTCCTCGTCGACGTCGGCCAGCGCGCCGCGGGCACGCCCTGCGGCGATCCGCTCCTCGACCACTGCGCGCTCGTCGCGGATCAGCCACCAGGCGATGGCGAGGAACAGCACCAGGCAGACGGGGAACTTGGCCAGGTACAGGTACATGCCGGTGACGGTCAGCGGATACAGCGGCATGTCGAACCAGAAATGCAGGAACCACGCGGTGACCAGCAGTGCCGCTGCGACACCGAGGCGCCGGCCCCAGCCCCACCGGGCACGCTCGCTGAACGTCGGTAGCAGCAACAGCACGGCGACTGCCGTCAACCCGGTGTAGGACCAGTGCGACGGCAGTGCCGCGGCGAACCGCACGATCACGGTGTTGGAGATGCCCGCGGCGTCGCCGTCGAGACCGGCGATGGCGGCTTGACCCGCGAAGTGCAGGTCTTCGATGATCTCGAAGCCCAGGCCGACGAACATGCCGACCAGCAGGGCGTGCGAGACCCGGTGCAGCGCCGTCGCACACAGCACCAGGATGAGGGCCGCGCACATGCCCTTGGCGGCTTCCTCGATCACGGGGGCGCGCAGCGCTGACGACCAGTCGGTCAGCGTCTGCGGGGAGACGATGCGCAGCAGCACGTCGTCGTAGGTGAGGTTGGCGCCGTAGACCATGGACATGGCCGCGGTTCCGCCCAGGGCGGTCGCGGCGAACAACGCCTGCCGGTATGGCCGCGTCGCCCGGAAGGGGTCGAACGTCCCGATGATCCAGACCAGGACGGCGAAGGCGGCCAGCCACAGCGGGGCCAAGCGCAACTCGGTGTCGATGCTCTCCAGGAAGGCCCGGCCCAGCACCAGGGCGGTGCCGACGCTGCCGAGCAGCAGTGCGGCGACGAAGACCCAGAACACCGCGGAGTCGGGGCGGTAGACGAGCGCCTGGCGCGGCGCCGTGGTCGCCGGCTGCTCGGCGGTGGTGCTGGGGGTGGTGCTGCTGGGGGTGGTGGTGCTGGGGGTGGTGGTGCTGCTGCTGGGGGTGGTGCTGCTGGGGGTGGTGGTCACGCGCGGGGCTCCTTCCTCAGGGGGGCGACGAATTCCTCCAGCCCGGCTGCGGGCGTGTCGGGGGTGCCCAGTGAGGTCACGGTGACCAGGACGTCGTCGTCGGTGAGGTACGCGCAGGGTCCCACTACGTCGTCGTCGGCGATCGCGACGCAGGTGCGGCCGCGCAGGGCGCCGTCCGCGGTACTGATGGTGCCGCCGTCGAATGCCGCGGTGATGCCGCCGATCCGGGTGGCACGCATGACGCGGCGCTGCGCCTCGGCGGCATCGTGCTGGTCGACGTCGAAGGCCTGCACCAGGACGCGCTGGTCGCCGTTGCGTAGCAGCAGGCCGTCGCCGGTGGTGCGGCTCTGCCAGCCGGCCGGCGCGGTGATGGCCAGGGTGTTGTTCCGCGTCGTCACGGTCAGATCCGCACCCGATTCGGCCGTGCCCCAGTCCCGCTGTGGCAGGAGGGAATTCAGTGCGAAGGGGATGCCGGGCACGGCGAGCATGCCGAGCGCGAGGGCGAGTGCCGCGCCGCGGTCGGTGAGTCGGCGCCGCGGCAGGGCGGCGGGCGGGGTCGTCACGGGGATTTATCTTAGGCGTCAATTATTTGCGATGTGCACCATTCGCTTGTCCTACGGAATTAAATCGGACCACGGTCCGTTTTCCTCCGTAGCGGCGCCGGACAGGCCGGCGCCCGACGTCGAGGAGTTCTCATGACCGCTGCCGTAGCCACCGACCTCACCGCAGGCACCTGGGCCATCGATCCCGTCCACTCGTCCGTGTCGTTCGTCGTACGCCACCTCGTGGTCAGCAAGGTGCGCGGGGCCTTCCGTGACTTCTCCGGGGCCATCGTCGTCGCCGAGGACGGCACGCCCTCGGTGTCGGCCGAGATCGCCATCGACTCGGTGGACACCGGGAACGAGCAGCGTGATGCGCACCTCAAGGCGCCCGACTTCTTCGACGCCGCGCAGTTCCCCACCGCGACCTTCGTCTCGACCGGCGTGCGCACCGATGGCGACGCCTACGTCCTCGACGGCGACTTCACGCTCAAGGGCGTCACGTTGCCCATCGAGTTGGCGCTCGAGTTCAACGGCGTCAACCCGGGCATGGGCCACGGTGAGGTCGCCGGTTTCGAGGCAACCGTCGTGCTGAACCGCAAGGACTTCGGCATCGCCTTCGACGCGCCGTTGGAGACCGGCGGCGCCGTGGTCGGCGACAAGGTCACGATCACGCTCGAGATCGAGGCGCTCAAGCAGTCCTGAGCTGCCCGAACCCGCCTCGACACGTCCCGCAGCCCCCGCCGCTGCGGGGCGTGTCGCGTGGGGCGGCGAAGGGCGTGGCGGGCGGTATCTGCGACGTCTAGTATCAGTAACCGTGCGGCGCCCCAGGGTGCCGCACGGGAGTTAGGCAACACTGAGAAAGCCGGCCAAGTTCGAACCACGCATACTTGCACCGACTCTCGGGAAGACCCCCGGAACCAACCCGACCAGCAGCCCACTGGACAGGAGAGACATCAGTGACGTACGTCATTGCCGAACCCTGCGTCGACGTCAAGGACAAGGCGTGCATCGAAGAGTGCCCCGTCGACTGCATCTACGAGGGCGGGCGGATGCTCTACATCCACCCCGACGAGTGCGTGGACTGCGGAGCATGTGAGCCGGTGTGCCCGGTCGAGGCCATCTACTACGAGGACGACGTCCCGGATCAGTGGAACTCCTACACCCAGGCGAACGCGGACTTCTTCACCGAGCTGGGATCGCCAGGCGGCGCGTCGAAGGTGGGCCAGACGGACAACGATCCGCCCGCCGTCAAGGAGCTGGCGCCCCAGGGCGAAGGCTGACACGCGGGTACGCTGCGGCACCTGATGGCTAGAACCCTTTCGGCGGCGCTGCCCGTCTTTCCCTGGGACACCCTGGCCGACGTCACGGCGGCGGCACGCGCCCACCCCGACGGCATCGTCGACCTCTCGGTGGGAACGCCGGTGGACGAGGTGGCGCCCGTCATCCGCGATGCGCTGGCCGCTGCCAGTGCATCCGGTGGCTATCCCACGACGGCGGGCACGGCCCAGCTGCGCCGGGCCATGGTCGAGGCGCTGCGCCGCCGCTACGGCGTCACCGGTCTGACCGACGACGCCGTGCTGCCCGTGATCGGCACCAAGGAGCTGATCGCGTGGCTGCCGACGCTGCTGGGGCTCGGCGGTGGCGACGTCGTCGTGGTGCCCGAGCTGGCCTACCCGACCTACGACGTGGGTGCACGGCTGGCGGGTGCCCAGGTGGTGCGCGCCGACTCGCTGACCCAGCTGGGCCCGCAGACGCCGGCGCTGGTGTTCGTGAACTCGCCCAGCAACCCGACGGGCGCCGTGCTCGGTGTCGACCACCTGCGCAAGGTGGTCGGGTGGGCCCGCGAACGCGGTGCCGTGGTGGCCTCCGACGAGTGCTACCTGGGGTTGGCGTGGGAGGCCGAGCCCCTCTCGGTGCTGCACCCCGACGTGTGCGACGGCGACCACACGGGCCTGCTCGCGGTGCACTCGCTGTCCAAGACGTCGTCGATGGCGGGATACCGGGCGGGCTTCGTCGCCGGCGACCGTGCGCTGGTCGGTGAACTGCTGGCGGTGCGCAAGCACGCGGGCATGATGGTGCCCACGCCGGTGCAGGCCGCCATGGTCGCCGGTCTGGACGACGACGCCCACGAGGCCGACCAGCGCGCACGCTACGCGCGGCGCCGTACCGCTTTGCTGCGTGCGGTCCGCGACGCCGGGTTCACCGTCGACCACTCCGAGGCGGGGCTGTACCTGTGGGCCACGCGCGACGAACCGTGCCGCGACACGGTGGCGTGGTTCGGCCGCCGCGGCATCTTGGTGGCGCCCGGTGAGTTCTACGGTCCGCGCGGGGCTCGTCACGTGCGCATCGCGCTCACGGCCACCGACGAGCGCATCGCCGCCGCGGTCGCGCGGCTGGCCGCGCGAGACTGACGGGCGCGGCTGGCCGCGCGAGACTGACGGGCGCGGCTGGCCGCCTGGCGCGCACGCGATTCAGTCGAGCGCGCGCAGGCTCAGCGACAGCAGCAGTCGCACGTCGGGATCGGCGAGCGTCGTGCCCACCACGTCCTCGATGCGGCGAATCCGATAGCGCACGGTGTTGGGGTGTACGTGCAGGCGGCGCGCCGCGGCCGCGACGTCGCCGAAGGCGTCCAGGTGGGCGCGCAGGGTCTCGGCGAGCACCGGGTCCGCGGCCCGCAGCGCTCGAATCCGGGGGTCGATCAGCCGCTCGTCGGCCGCGATCAGGGTGACGATCTCGTCGAGCACCACCGTGGTGCGGGCCTCGGCCAGCGACGTCACCGCGCCCAGGGTGCCGGGGTGTCGCCGCGCGCTGTCGAGCACGCGGTCGACCTCGGCGCGGGCGGCGGCGACGCCGTCCAGCCCGTCGACGGGGGCGGCGAACACTGCGCGCAACTCGACGTTCAGCTCGGAACGCAGAGCGCCGACGGTGCCGCGCAGCCAGGACGGCACCGAGGCTCGCCCGGTGTCGGGCAGCAGGACGTAGACGCGGTCGCCGTCGGCGGTGCCCTGCGCCGTCACCTGGGCGTCGGGACGAAAGGCGCTGGCGCTCAACGCCAGGACGTCGGACAGCCGCACCGACGCGGGGCGCGGCCCGTCGAAGCCGACCACCGTCGGCCTGCCGTGCGACAGGATGCCGAGGTCGCGCGCCAGGGCGTCGACGTCGCGATCGCCGGTGCGCAGTCCCAGCAGTTCGGCCAGCAGCACCGCGTGCGCCGACGGCGTCGTCGCCAGCCGGGTCAGGACGCGTGCCGCGAGCACCGCCGCACCGCGCAGCACGTCGTCGGTGTCGTCGGCCAACGGTCGGGAGCCCTCTTGCAGCCAGATGGTGCCGGCGAAGGTGGGCGGCCGATGGGGCTGATCGGCCGCGGTGACGATGCCGACGGCGCGACGCGGCCGCAGTCCCAGTTCCGGTCGGGCGGCCACGCGCACCACCTCGCCGGCGCGCACGGCGTCGAAGATGCCCCAGGTGTCGATCCAGGCCAGGTGTTCGGCCGGGCCGGCGCGGCCCAGGATGGACAGTCGGCGCAGTTCGTCGGCCTCGTCGTTGGAGGCCGAGTACGCCAGTACGTGCGACTGGGCGTCCTCGATGCTGATCATGCCGCGGGTGCGGTCGGCGATCGACTGGGCGAGGCCGAACAGGTCGGTGCCGGAGTCCAGTGCGGGGTCGGCGCTCAGGTGGTCGAACACGTGGTCCACCAGGCGGTACAGCCGTTCCCAGCGGGCCAGGGGTTCTACGGCCACGACGGCCGATCCCAGACCGCCAGCCCTGGCGATCACCGCGTCGGACGGTTCCTTGACGAAGATCGCCGCGGGCACCCGCTGCGCACCCTGCCGCGCCAGCCACGTCAGCACCTCGTCGTCGGCCAGGCCGAGCAGCAGGAACACGTCGGCCGACACCGCACCTCTGGCGAGGCCCAGTCGCACGTCGTCGGGATCGACGAGCGCGGCCGAGGCCACCTGCAGGTCCAGCCCGCGCGGGGAGTCGACCAGGGTCACCATCGTCGCGTCGAGCGCCAGCAGTAGTTGGCCCAGGCTGACACTGCGCCTCGTCATGTTGGCCGATCGTACCGGCGAAGGGTATGGGCTTTGGCCGTTCGGCCAAGACGTGCGGGGCCGGTCCGGATCACACTCGTGACCATGACGACGTTTTCGAGCACCGCCGTCACCGCCGTCACCGCCGTCCCGCCGCCGGTCAACGAGCCGGTACACGACTACGCGCCGGGCAGCCCCGAGCGCGCCCGGCTGCGCGCTGCGCTCGACGAGCTGGCTAGGACCGCCATCGACCTGCCGCACGTCATCGGCGGCCGACACGCGATGGGCGACGGTGACCGCATCGACGTCGTGCAACCGCATCGCCACGCCGCGGTGCTGGGCACCCTGACCAACGCCACCCACGCCGACGCCACCGCGGCCGTCGACGCGGCGATCGACGCCAAGGACGCCTGGGCGGCAACGTCGTTCGACGAGCGAGCGGCCGTCTTCCTGCGCGCGGCGGACCTGCTGGCAGGCCCGTGGCGCGAGCGCATGGCCGCGGCCACCATGCTGGGCCAGTCGAAGACCGCCTACCAGGCCGAGATCGACGCACCGTGCGAGCTGGTGGACTTCTGGCGGTTCAACGTCGCGTTCGCCCGCGAGGTGCTGTCGCAGCAGCCCGTCAGCGGGCCGGGGGTGTGGAACCGCACCGACTACCGCCCCCTCGAAGGGTTCGTCTACGCCGTCACGCCGTTCAACTTCACCGCGATCGCGGGCAACCTGCCCACCGCGCCCGCGCTCGTGGGCAACACCGTCGTGTGGAAACCGTCGGTGACGCAGACGTTCTCGGCGTACCTCACCATGCAGCTGCTCGAGGCCGCGGGGTTGCCGCCGGGCGTCGTGAACCTGGTGACCGGCGACGGGTACGCGGTGTCCGACGTCGTGCTGTCGGATCCGCGGCTGGCGGGCATCCACTTCACCGGTTCCACCGCGACCTTCCAGCACCTGTGGCGTGAGGTGGGCAGCCACGTCGACCGGTACCGCACCTACCCGCGGTTGGTGGGGGAGACCGGCGGCAAGGACTTCGTGCTGGCGCACCCCAGCGCCCGTCCCGACGTGCTGCGCACCGCGCTCATCCGCGGCGCGTTCGACTACCAGGGGCAGAAGTGCTCGGCCGCCTCACGCGCCTACGTGCCGCGGTCGGTGTGGAACCGCATGGGAGACGACTTCCTCGGTGCCACGGCCGAACTGAGCTACGGCGACGTCACCGACCTGTCGCACTTCGGCGGTGCCCTGATCGATCGGCGCGCGTTCGACAAGAACGTGGCCGCCATCGAGCGGGCCAAGGGTGCCCGCATCACGGTGGCCGTCGGCGGTGACCACGACGACGAGCAGGGCTACTTCGTCCAGCCGACGGTGCTGCTGTCCGACGATCCGGGCGACGAGGCCTTCGCCACCGAGTACTTCGGGCCGATCCTGGCCGTGCACGTCTACGACGACGCCGACTGGGACCGGATCCTCGACGTGGTGGACGGCGGCTCCGCGTACGGGCTCACCGGCGCCGTGATCGCCGACGACCGGGCCGCGATCCTGACCGCCCAGAGTCGGCTGCGGCACGCGGCGGGCAACTTCTACGTCAACGACAAGCCGACGGGCGCCGTGGTCGGCCAGCAGCCCTTCGGTGGGTCGCGGGCGTCGGGCACCAACGACAAGGCGGGCTCACCGCTGAACCTGCTGCGCTGGACGTCGCCGCGGTCCATCAAGGAGACGTTCGTCCCGCCCACCGCCCACCGCTACCCGCATCAGGAGGCATGACCATGGGAGCGTTCTCGAGCGTGGCCCGGCCGGCGATCCTGGCCGCGGCCCGGTCCGACCGGCTGCGCCGGCTGGCGGAGGGGCTACCGGTGACACGTGACGTCGTGCACCGGTTCGTGCCAGGGGAGAGCGCCGCGGACGTGCTGGAGGCGGTTGCGGCGCTGCGGAATTCGGGACGCCTGGTGTCGGTGGACCACCTGGGGGAGGACGTCACCGACGCCGAGGCGGCCGAGGCGACGGTGCGGGCGTACCTCGCGCTGCTCGACGAGCTGGGCCGCCGCGGTGAGGGTGACGGCGAGCCGCGGGCGCTCGAGGTGTCGCTGAAACTCTCGGCACTCGGGCAGGCGCTGCCCCGCGACGGGGAGAAGATCGCGCTGGAGAACGCCCACCTGATCTGTTCCCGGGCTCGCGAGGTCGGCGCGTGGGTGACGATCGACGCCGAGGATCACACCACCACCGACTCGACGCTGTCGATCGTGCGCGAGTTGCGTGCGGACTTCGACTGGCTGGGCACCGTGCTGCAGGCCTACCTGCGGCGCACCGAGGCCGACTGTCGCGACCTCGCCGGTGCGCGGATCCGGCTGTGCAAGGGCGCCTATGACGAGCCGGCGACCGTGGCGTACCGGGACGCCGACGAGGTGACGGCGTCCTACCTACGGTGCCTGCGCATCCTGATGGCCGGTGCGGGCTATCCGATGGTGGCCTCCCACGATCCGGCGATCATCGCCGCGGTGCCGCCGTTGGCGCGCGAGTTCGGGCGCGGGCCGTACGGTTTCGAGTATCAGATGCTCTACGGCATCCGCGACGCCGAGCAGCGCAGGCTGGCCGACGCCGGCGATCACGTGCGGGTGTACGTCCCGTTCGGCACGCAGTGGTACGGCTACTTCGTGCGTCGGCTCGCCGAACGCCCCGCGAACCTCGCGTTCTTCCTGCGCGCGCTCACCGAGCGCCGAGCGTGACCGGACGTCGGGCGCTGCCCTACCCGCATTGCTCGTAGACGTGGCCCCGGGCGCCACGTGGGGCCAGGGCCCGGTCGCGCAGGATCGTCAGCGGTGCGCGATCGGGTGCCGCGCACACGGCGGAGAACGGCGCAGGCAGGTTGTCGGAGTACTCGATCTGCAGGACGTGCGGGCCGTAGGCGCTCGCATAGCCGGCGCACTCGTCGTGGGCTGCGCACTCCTCGGCCACGGCGAAGTCGAAGCCCACCTCGCTGCGCCCCACGTCGGCGATCTCGACGGCGTTCTTCTGGCCGATGGCCAACCCGTGGTCGTGTGCGAGCCGCACGTACGCCTTCGCCAGGTCCAGCGCACCGGCACGGTCGATGGTGGCGAACCGGGTGAACGTGTCCAGGTTGTCGATCTCGACGGCGTCGAAACCGGCCGCCGCGCAACCGGTGACGACGCCTCCCAGCGCCTCCAGGATCGTCGACCGCTGTGCCGCCGTCGACGGGTCCAGGACGTATTCGTCGGGCCAGTCCGGGTCGCTCACGGGCTGTCCGGTGGCGTCGCGGAGCAGCGCCCCGGCCCGGTGGGACAGCCAGTCCGCGCGGGCGTCCGGCTGAGTCTGGAACCCGTTGACGTAGCAGACGTCGTAGGTCCCCGGCAGCGGGCGGGCCGCCGCGTCGCGCACCACGACCGCCAGGCCGGGGCGTTCGTAGGCCCCACCCAGCTGGTAGTCGAAACCCCCGGTGGTGGGCGGCAGCTCCGCACCGGCGGGGGCGGCCGTCGCGCACGCGACCAGAGCCAGCGCCGCCGCGCACGGTGCACCCCACCGGCGCGCGCTCATTCGCGGGCCCGCGCGAGCCGCAGCAGCATCCACGCGGCGATGGTCTGGGCGTCGGTGATCTCGCCCGCGGCGATCATGTCGTCGATCCGGGCCCCGGTGAACCAGTCGCTGCGCATGTCCTGCTCCTCGTGCTCCCGGTCGTGATCACCCTCGGTGAGCCCGGTGGCCAGCCACACCCAACCGCGCTGGCTGCTCATCCCCGGCGCGACGTCGAGCTGACCCAGGCGCGTCCACGTGTCGGCGCGCAGGCCGGTCTCCTCGCGGAGTTCCTGCGCGGCCAGTTCGGCGGCCGGTGGCTCGTCGCCGTCGAGGCTGCCGGGTGCGGTGCCCTGCGGGAACTCCCAGCGCCGCAACCCGATCGGGTAGCGGAACTGCTCGACGAGCCGGTAGCGGTCGCCGTCGGTGGCGATCACCAGCGCGTACGTCGGCTTGTCGACGACGCCGTAGATGCCGGGGGAACCGTCCTGGCGCCGCACGTCGTCCTCGCGCAGCACCATCCACGGATTGCGATAGACCTCGCGTGTGTTCACGCGCTCGATGGGATCCACGCGCCTCAGTATCCCGTGCGGCGGTAGCCTCGCTCGTGTGTTGCTCCCCTCGCTGAACCCGGCGGCCGTCGCCGCGGGCCACGACGTCGCCGATGCCCTGCGGATCGCGGGCGCCACGCTGAGCCGCAGCGACCTGGTCGGTGGCGGCACCGCGGTGGCCGAGCGCGTGGCCAGCCAGGTGGGCGGGCAGCGCGTGGCCATCCTCGCCACGCCGACGCCCGCCACGGTGTACGCGATGGTCGGCTGTCTCATCGCAGGCGTGCAGTTCGTGCCCGTACCCGCCGACGTCGGCTCGACCGAACGGCG
Organism: Mycobacterium sp. DHQP2018-32-09; assembly: GCF_058148405.1. Lineage (NCBI taxonomy): Bacteria > Bacillati > Actinomycetota > Actinomycetes > Mycobacteriales > Mycobacteriaceae > Mycobacterium > Mycobacterium sp. DHQP2018-32-09. The sequence goes on from NZ_JBYVYK010000059.1 coordinate 23,661, forward strand.
CCACATGCTCGTCGACTCGGCGGCCGTCGCATGGCTCGGGGACGTGCCCGAGGAGTCGGAGGGGTTGCCGCACATCCCCGTTCGGCTGCACGCGCGGTCGTGGCACCGGTACGCCGAACCGCCGCCCGAGGCGCCCGCCATGGTGATGTACACCTCGGGGACGACGGGTGCGCCCAAGGGCGTGGTGATCAGCCGGGGCGCCATCGCGGCCGACGTCGACGCGTTGGCCGCGGCGTGGCAGTGGACGGCCGAGGACACGCTGGTGCACGGGTTGCCGCTGTTCCACGTGCACGGCCTGGTGTTGGGCCTGCTGGGGTCGCTGCGCATCGGCAACCGCTTCGTCCACACCGGCAAGCCCACACCGCAGGCGTACGCCGAGGCGGCGGGCACGCTGTACTTCGGCGTGCCGACGGTGTGGTCGCGGGTGGTCGCCGATCCCGCTGCGGCGCAGGCGTTGTCGTCGGCCCGCCTGCTGGTGTCGGGCAGCGCGCCCCTGCCGGTCCCGGTGTTCGACGGTCTCGTCGAACTCACCGGCCACGCGCCCGTGGAACGCTACGGTTCCACCGAATCGCTGATCACGCTCAGCACGCTGGCCGACGGTGAGCGGCGCCCCGGTTGGGTGGGTCTGCCACTCGCCGGGGTGAGCACGCGGCTGGTCGACGACCACGGTGCCGAGGTGCCCCACGACGGGGAGTCCATCGGCAAGCTCGAGGTGCGGGGCCCGATGCTGTTCGACGGCTACCTCAACCGGCCCGACGCGACCGCCGAGGTGTTGGCCGACGGGTGGTACCGCACCGGCGACGTCGCGGTGATCGACGCCGCCGGGATGCACCGCATCGTCGGCCGCGAGTCGGTGGACCTGATCAAGTCGGGCGGTTACCGCGTGGGTGCCGGCGAGATCGAGACGGCGCTGCTGGGGCACCCCGGCGTCGTCGAGGCCGCCGTGGTGGGCGTGCCCGACGCCGACCTGGGGCAGCGCATCGTGGCGTTCGTGGTGGGCGACGCCGACCCGCAGGCGTTGATCGACCACGTGGCCGAACGGCTTTCGGCGCACAAGCGTCCCCGCGAGGTGCGCATCGTGGCGAGTCTGCCCCGCAACGCCATGGGCAAGGTGATGAAGAAGGAGCTGATGACGTGAGCCTGGCGTTCACCGAGATCTGCATCGACGCCGACGACGTGCACGCGCTGGCCGGCTGGTGGGCGACGGTCCTGGGTTGGCCGTACGAGCCCACCGACGACGGTGACGTCGTGGTGCGCGCGCCCGCGGGCGCCGGCCCGGACTGGCTGTTCATCGAGGTCCCGGAGGGCAAGACCGTGAAGAACCGGCTGCATCTGGACTTCACGCCCGACGATCAGGAGGCCGAGGTGGCGCGACTGATCGGGCTGGGCGCCACGCGCGCCGACGTCGGCCAGACGGGCGACGAGTCGTGGGTGGTGCTCGCCGACCCGGAGGGCAACGAGTTCTGCGTGCTGGCGGCGAAGGGTTAGACGTCCTCGGGCCGACCGAGGAACAGGCACGTCGGCCAGGTGTTCGCCGGGTCGTCCCAGCCTGGGAACCAGTCGCCACCGCAGGTGCCGTAGGCGCTGTCCGATGACGACACGCTCACCGCGACGGTGCCGGTCGACGGGGTGCCGGGGCCGTCCTCGGTCACGGTGATCGTCGCGGTGAACGGCCCGTCGCCCTGCTCGGTGGTGTGGAAGTAGAAGACGAACGAGTCGGTGCCCAGGAAGCCCTGCCGCGGGGTGTAGGTGAAGGAGCCGTCCTCGGCGAGGTTCAGCGCGCCGTGAGCAGGCCCGGTCTCGAGACCGGTGAGCCACCCCTGGTAACTGGTGCCGGCCAGCACGCCGCCGCCGAACGAGACGGTCAGCGTCCGGTTCTTGCCGACGGTGTAGGACTTGACCGGCGCCGCCGGCGGGGTCGGGTCGTAGACGGTCACGGTCACGGTGGCCTGGGCGACGGCGCCGAATTCGTCGGTGACCTCGTAGGTGAACGACGCCATGCCGACGTACCCGTCGGCCGGGGTGAAGTCGATCGTGCCGTCCTTGCGAACGACCGCCGTTCCGCCGAACTCGGGCTGGGAGACCACCGAGACGGTGAGCGTCGTGCCGTCGTAGTCGTAGTCGTTGGCGAGCACGTCGATGGAGACGGGCGTGCCGACCGGCGTGGCGGCGACGTCGTCGGTGGTGACCGGCGGCCGGTTCCCCTGGGTGAAGACGACGTCGAGCGACGCGACGCTCCAGCGGCCGCGCTCGTCGGTGATCTGATAGACGACGGAGTCGCCGAGGGCGTTGCTGCCGGGGAATGACGTGTACGTCAGGACGCCGGTTGTCGCGTCGACGGTCACGGTCCCGTACTGCGGCGTGCTCAGCACCTCGACGGTGGGAGTCCCGATGAAGGAGTCGTTGCCCAGCAGATCGACGACCACCGTGCCGCCCTCGCGCACCGTCACGACGTCGTCGGTTGCCACCGGGGCGGTCGAGGGCGTCAGCACGACCGTCACCCGGACGGTGACGACGTTGGTGCCGTCGTGCACCTCGTAGGTGAAGCCGTCGGTGCCCACGAACGTGCCGTCGGGCACGTAGGCGATCGTGCCATCGGTGTACCGCTGGACGAAGCCGTGGGCGGGTTGTTCCCCGTCGCGGACCCACAGGACGTCGCCGTCGGGATCGGTGACGCCGGCGAGCGGGTCGAAGTCGACGTCGACGTCGGCTTCGGTGTGCAACGTCCAGTCCGGGGCGACGGGTGGGAGGTTCGGCGCCGCGGCCACCCCGAAGAACACCGTCGCCGTCGCGGTCGCCCCGGCCGAGTCGGTGACCGTGTAGGTGAACCAGTCGTCGCCGCCGAAACCCGTTGCGGGCGTGTAGGTGAACGAACCGTCGCCGGCGACGGTGACGGTGCCGTGTGCCGGCTGGGTGATCGCCGTGACGGTGAGCGGGTCGCCCGGATCCTCGTCGTTGGCGAGCAGTCCGTGGGTGGCGTCGACGGTCAACGGGGTGCCGTGCGCCACCTGGTAGCCGTCGTCGGAGGCGACGGGGGTCCGGTTGGCGACGGTCACCGTCACGACGCCCGCGGCCGTGGCGCCCGCGATGTCGGTGACGGTGAAGACGAAGCTGTCGGTACCGGAGAAGCCGGGTAACGGAGTGTAGGTGAACTGGCCGTCGGCGCCCATCGCGACGGTGCCGGAGGTCGGTGCTCCGGCGGTGAAGGTGAGGTCGTCGGCGACGTCGACGTCCGTGGCATGCCAGGCGACGGTGTCGGTGACGGCCACGCCGGGTCCGGTGGTGAACGTCGCGGGGGTGGTCACGGGAGCGTCGTTGACGGCGGTCACCGTGATCCTGACGACGTACTGCCCGTAGGTGGTGCCGTCCATGACGTGGTAGGTGAAGTCGTCGGCGCCGTTGAAGTCGGCGTCGGGGCGGTAGGTGAAGGATCCGTCGGGCCGGATCTCGACGGTGCCGTGCGCCGGGGTGCCGAAGAGGTCGTAGGTGAGCGTGTCGCCGTCGGCGTCGCTGGTGGGCAGGACGCCCACGTACGGGGTGTCCTCGGCGGTGCTGACGTCGAGGTGTTCGCCGAGCGGCGGGTCGTTGACCGGGGTCACGGTGATCGCGATGGTGCCGGTGCTCGGGGGCGTGGTTACGTCGGTGACGGTGTAGGTGAAGGAGTCCGTCCCGTGGAAGTCGGCGGCCGGCGTGTAGACGTAGCGGCCGTCGGCGCCGAGGGTCACGGTGCCGTGCAGCGGGGCCCGTCCGATGCCGTAGGACAGGGCGTCGCCGTCCACCTCGATGACCGGGACGACCCCGGTGAACACGGAATCCTCGGGGCCCGTGACGGTGTCGTCGTGGGCGACGGGGGCGTCGTCGACCGGTGTGACCGTGACCGTGACGCCGTATCCGACGGTGAACGTGCCGTCGCTCACGGTGTAGCCGAAGGAGTCGACACCGTGGAAGTCCGGCGCGGGGGTGTAGGTGTAGGTGCCGTCGGCCGCCACCACGACGGTGCCTGACTGCGGCGGTTGGGCGACGGCGTAGACGAGCGCGTCACCGTCCACGTCGACGGCGGCGGGCAGCGTCGCGGTGACCGGGGTGTCCTCGGCGACGTCCACCGCGGCGTCGGAGCCGACCGGACGATCGGGTGCCGGGGTGACGGTGATGGTGGCCGCCGCGACGACGACGACGCCGTCGGAATCGGTGAGCGTGTAGCCGAACTGGTCGTCGCCGTGGAAGTCCGCGTCGGGGACGTAGATGAAGTTCCCGCTGGCGTCGAGGGTGAGCGTGCCGTGCGCGGGAGGGGTGCCGTCGGCGACGGTGACGGTCCCCGGCGTCACGTCGGGATGGAGGTCGAGGACGCTCCCGAAGAGCGGCTGGTCTTCGTCGATCTCGAAGGTCGCGGGCGTCGGCAGCGCGGCGGCGGAGGTCCGCAGCGTCTCGCCCGAGCCGTCGCCCTCGGCTTCGCGCCGCGTCCAGGCGAGTACCGCCCACAGCAGCGGTGACGCGGCGGGCGTCGCCGGGCCGGGCAGGACGAAGGGTGCGACGGCTGCCGCGAGCATCGCGGCCACCGTCGTTTCCTCCTGCGGCGCAGGCGGATTCGCATCATCCGCAGCGACGGTGCCGGCCGTCGCGGTGACGGCCGGCTCGGACGAGGCCACCGGAGCGCTGGAGCGGGGGGCCACGACACTGTCGGTCGATGGTGCGTCGACCGACACCGTGTCGGCGTGGACGACCGCTTCGGGTGTCGTGGGGCGGTTAGCCGGTGCCGGGTCGTCGTTCTTCGCGGGCGCGGGTGACGGTGTCGGTGTCGGTGTCGGTGTCGGTGTCGGTGTCGGTGTCGGTGTCTGTGACGCCGGCGTCGGCGTCGGTGACGCCGGCACCGCGGGCGCGTCGTCCGGCGTCGGGCGTGGGGTCGGCTCGTCGGACGTCCGGTGGTCGGAGGTGATGGCCCCGCCGCTGCTGTCGACGTTCATCACCGGTGGCCGCGGCGATCCCGTGCTACCGGAGGTGGCCGACGACCCGGTGGTCGTCGTCGCGGCCGGCGCGGTGCTCGTCGGGGACGGCGGTGAAGACGTCGCCCCGGTGCTGGACCCGGCATCGGAGTCGGTGGTGGAACCCGTGCTGGAGCCGGCGGTGGACCCGGTGCTCGACGTGCCCGCCGACGAGCCGGTCGCTGGCGAACTCGACGAGGAGGATCCCGCAGAGCCGGAGGACGCTTCGGTGCCCTCGTCGGCCGACGCGACGGGGGAGGCGGCGAGGGCGGCACCCACGCCGAGCGCCACGGCCAGCGCTCCGATCCTGCCCACGTAGCGGGCGTACGTCCCCGTGAGCGGCCGCGGTCCCACGGAAACGAGGTGGTGGGTGGGGGTGGAGCGGGTGCAGCGATGCCGTGCCGTCATGACGATGCCTTCCGGTGTGCGTGGCACCCGTCACGTGGGGCGGCGTCGGCTTCAACGACCCGCGGTGCAGGTTCGATCGCAAACTTACGGCATAGTCAATTCGAACGCCAGCAAATCGATGTCATTGCCGACGGAAGAAATCGTCGGCCACCCGGCAGCGCACCTGCGGTCCGAAGGATCGATCTTGAACGACGCACCACCTGCGCATTGCCGTGCGGTGGCCGGCGAGCGCCGCCGTCGGTGGCGCGGGGCTGCGGCTGAGGCCGGGCAAAGCGGTGATGTCTGCGGAGGCAAACGCTTTGCCGTAATCGCCGAGCGGCGCGTCAGTTGGCGTGCAGCGCCTCGTTGAGGGTGATGCCGGTGCCGTCGCGCTTGACGACCTCCACCGCACCCGAGAGGGAGTTGCGCCGGAACAGCAGGTTGCTCGCACCCGACAGCTCGACGGCCTTGACGGTGGCCCCGTCGCCGGTGGTGACCTTGGTGCCGCCGGTGACGTACAGCCCGGCTTCGACGACGCAGTCGTCACCCAGGGAGATGCCCAGGCCGGAGTTGGCGCCCAGCAGGCAGCGCCGGCCCACCGCGATGACTTCCTTGCCGCCGCCGGACAGCGTGCCCATGATCGACGCGCCGCCGCCGACGTCGGAGCCGTCGCCGACGACGACGCCCGCCGAGATGCGGCCCTCGACCATCGACGTGCCGAGCGTGCCGGCGTTGAAGTTCACGAACCCCTCGTGCATCACCGTGGTGCCCTCGGCCAGGTGCGCACCCAGGCGCACGCGGTCGGCGTCGGCGATGCGCACGCCCGTGGGCAGCACGTAGTCGGTCATGCGGGGGAACTTGTCCACGCCGTACACCGCGACGGCCCCGCGCGAGCGCAGCCGGATGCGGGTGTTCTCAAAACCGTCGACGGCGCAGGGCCCTTCGCTGGTCCACACCACGTTGGCCAGCAGCCCGAAGATGCCGGTGAGGTTCAGGCCGTGCGGTGCCACCAGGCGGTGCGAGAGCAGGTGCAGGCGCAGGTAGACGTCATAGGCGTCGACGGGCGCGTCGTCGAGCGAGGCGATGGTGGTCCGCACCAGGACCAGGTCCACGTCACGCAACTCATCGCGGCCCGCGAGCGCGGCGAGGTCGTCGGGCACCTCGGCGACCGAGAGCCGTGTCGTGCCCGCGGCGCCGTCACCGGCCAACTCGGGGGCGGGAAACCACGTGTCGAGAACCGTTCCGTCGGCGGCGATGGTGGCGACGCCGACGCCTGATGCGCTAGTCACGTCCTCAGAGGGTACTGGACTAGCCTCGACGATCGTGGGGCTGGAACTGCATGCCGATCCGATCGAGCTGACGGCCGCGCTGGTGGACATTCCCAGCGAGTCGCGGCACGAGCAGCGCATCGCCGACGAGATCGAGGAGGCGCTGCGGCGGCAGGCGCCGCACGTCGAGGTGATCCGTTCGGGGGCCGCGGTGCTGGCGCGCACGCATCTCGGCAGACCCACGCGGGTGCTGCTGGCCGGCCACACCGACACGGTGCCCGCCGCGGACAACCTGCCCAGCCGCGTCGACGGCGACCGGCTCTACGGCTGCGGCACGTCGGACATGAAGTCCGGTGACGCGGTGTTCCTGCACCTGCTCGCCACCGTCACCGAACCCGCACACGACATCACGCTGGTGATGTACGACTGCGAGGAGATCGAGTCGTCGGCCAACGGGTTGGGCCGCATCGAGCGCGACCTCCCGGACTGGCTGACCGCCGACCTCGCGGTGCTGGGCGAGCCGTCCGGCGGCTTCATCGAGGCCGGGTGCCAGGGCACCATCCGCGTCGTGGTGCGCGCGACGGGCACGCGGGCGCACTCGGCGCGATCATGGCTGGGCGACAACGCCATCCACAAGTTGGGCGACGTGCTGTCCCGGTTGTCGGCCTACCGGCCGCGGTCGGTCGACATCGACGGCTGCACCTATCGCGAGGGGTTGTCCGCCGTGCGCATCGACGGTGGCGTCGCGGGCAACGTCATCCCCGACGCGGCGTCGGTCACCGTCAACTTCCGGTTCGCCCCGGACCGCGACGTCGACGCGGCCTTCGCCCACGTCCGCGAGGTGTTCGACGGGCTGCCGATCGACCTGCAGTTGGCCGACGCGGCCCCCGGCGCGCTGCCGGGGCTCACCCAACCCGCGGCCGCGGCCCTGGTGGCCGCCGCGGGCGGCCAGGTGCGGGCGAAGTTCGGCTGGACCGACGTGGCGCGCTTCGCCGCGCTCGGCATCCCGGCGGTGAACTACGGACCCGGTGATCCGAACCTCGCGCACCGGTCCGACGAACACGTCGAGACCGCGCAGATCACCGCGACCACGGACACCTTGCGCAGATATTTGCTTGCGTAGCCCGGTTACCCTGGTGGGGTCCGTGTCGTCGAGTCGAGGTGGGTCCGTCGTGGTGGGAGAAGACATCTCCGGATGACTCCGGAGTACGTCGGTCTTCCCATCCACCGGCCCCCGTGGGGCCACCCTCGAAGGATCTCGACATGTCTTCCGTCGTCATCTCCCGGTTGTCGTTCTCGTGGCCGGACGACACCCCGGTGTTCACCGATCTCAGCGCCACCTTCGCCGCCGGCCGCACCGGCCTGATCGCACCCAACGGCGCGGGCAAGAGCACGCTGCTGCGTCTGGTCGCCGGGGTGTTGCCCGCGGGTGCGGGCACCGTCACCGTCGACGGCACGCTGGCCTACCTCCCGCAGACGCTGTCGCTCGACGGGGCGGCGACGGTGTCCGACGTCCTGGGCGTGACCGGCGTGGTCGCGGCCCTCGACGCGCTGGCCGCGGGCGACGCCTCGCCGCAGGTCTTCGCCGCCATCGGCGACGACTGGGACGTCGAGGAGCGTTGCCGCGTGCTGCTGGCGCGCCTCGGGTTGGCCGACGTCGACCTGGATCGCACCGTGTCGACGCTCAGCGGTGGTCAGGTGATGTCGGTGGGTCTGGCGGCGCGGCTGCTCACCACCCCCGACGTGTTGCTCCTCGACGAACCGACCAACAACCTCGACCTCGCGGCGCGCGGGCGGCTGTACGACGCACTCGATCAGTTCCGCGGCACCGTGCTCCTGGTCAGCCACGACCGGGCGCTGCTGGATCGCATGGACCGCATCGCCGAGCTGCGCGACGGCGAGATCCGGTTCCACGGCGGCAATTTCACGTCGTACACCGCAGCGACGGCGGCCGCCGCGGTGGCCGCCCAGGCGGATGTGCGGCACGCCGAACAACTGCTCAAGCGGGAGCGGCGCCAGATGCAGGAGGCCCGCGAGCGGGCGGCGCGGCGATCGAGCAACGCCGCGCGCACCGTCAAGGACGCCGGCCTGCCGAAGATCCTGATCGGCGCCCGCAAGCGGCGCGCCGAGGAGTCGGCGGGCCGCGCCGACGACGTGCATGCCGATCGCGTCGACGAGGCGCGCCAACGGCTGGCCGACGCCGAGCGGGCCGTGCGCGACGACGACGTGTTGACGCTCCGGCTTCCCGACACCGAGGTGCCCGCGGGCCGCACCGTGTTGGTGGCGCGCGGTGTCCGCGTCGGTGACCTGTTCGCCGGGGATGGTGTGGACCTCGAGGTGCGCGGACCCGAGCGCATCGCGCTCGTCGGTGCCAACGGGGCGGGCAAGTCGACGTTGCTGCGGGTACTCGGTGGCGACGTCGTTCCCGACGCCGGGCAGGTGGAGCGCGCCGACGGCCGCGTCGCCCACGTGTCGCAGCGCTTGGACCTGTTGGACGAGGACCTGTCGGTGGCCGAGAACCTCGCTGCGTTCGCGCCGAGCCTGACGCACACCCGGCGCATGCACCTGCTGGCGCAGTTCCTCTTCGGTGGGGATCGGCATGCCCTACCGGTGGCGGCGCTCTCGGGCGGGGAGCGGTTGCGGGCCACGTTGGCGTGCGTGCTGTTCGCCGAACCGGCACCCATGCTGCTGCTGCTCGACGAGCCGACCAACAACCTGGACCTGGCGAGCATCGGGCAACTGGAGGCGGCGCTCGACGCCTACCGGGGTGCGCTGATCGTGGTGAGCCACGACGAGGCGTTCCTCGACGCCGTCGGCGTTCGGCGCACGTGGCGCCTGGCCGACGGGGTGCTGTCAGAGGGGTGACTGCTGGGGACGGGTGCGGGCAGGCCCGTCGGGGACGGCCGGCGACGTGGGCGCCTGGCCGTGCGGCGCGGGCTGGGCGGGGGCGGTACCGCGGCCCTCACCGCCAGGCGCCGCACCGGAGGCACCGCGTTCGGCGTCCTTGCCACGGGCTTCGTCCCTGCTCTCATCCTTGCGCTCGTCCCTGCCCTCGCGACTGGCCTCGTCGCGCTCCGCACCGGGGGCATGCTCACCCGTCGGCAGCCCGCGGGCCGCGCCGGCCGCGCCGCCCCCGGCGGCGCCGCCCGC